>JAFDHF010000113.1 GCA_019308905.1 Deltaproteobacteria bacterium | reverse complement strand
AATACCTCGCCCAGGGGTGTTTCGCTGATCGCACTGGTGATGAAGGCCGTCTCGCCGAAAGGCGGCGTATCGAGGGCGATCATCAGGTTGAAGACCGTGACCACACCGAAATGGACGAGATCTATCCCGGCCGCCTTGACAAGGGGCAGGACGATGGGCACGACGATGAGGAGTATGGCCGATACGTCTATGAAACAACCGAGGACCAGGAAGAGTATGTTGAGGGAGAGGAGAACCGTCCACTGGCTCTTCATGAGGCCCAGTTGGATGAAGCCGCTGGTGATCATGGCCGGTATCTCCTCCCTTGCGACCACGTAGCCGAAGATGAACGCACAGGCCACGATGAAGCTCACGAACCCGCTGCTTACCACGGTCTCGATGTAGACCCTGTAGAGGGCCCTCAACCCGAGGGTCCGGTAGACCACGAGCGAGAGGACGAGCACGTACACGGCCACCACCGCGGCCGCCTCCGTGGGCGTGAATATACCCCCGTAGATCCCTCCCAGGAGGATGACCGGGGCCAGAATGATCAGAAACGATTTGGCAAAGACCTTCAGGAACTCCCTGGGCGGGATCCACCTGCCGGCAGGGTAGTTTCTCCTCACGGAGAGTACGAACACGAGCAGCATGAGAACGCCCCCGAGGATGAACCCGGGGATGATCCCCCCGAGAAAGAGATAGCCCACGGAGGCTCCTGAGAGCATCGAGTAGATGACCATGGGGATGCTCGGAGGGATGATGGGGCCGATCGTCGCCGAGGCGCAGGTCACGGCGCAGCTGAAGGGGCCGTCGTATCCCGAGTCCTTCATCGCCTTGATCTCCACCGCGCCCAAGCCGGCCACATCCGCTATCTCGGAGCCGGACATGCCGGCGAAGATGATGCTCGCCACGATGTTGACGTGCCCCAGTCCGCCCCGCAAGGGGCCGACAAGGACCTTTGCGAATTCGAAGAGCCTGTCGGTCAGTCTGCCCGCGTTCATGACCTTGGCGGTGAAGATGAAGAGGGGAACGGCAAGCAGAACGAACTGGCTCTCGAAATTGATGACCATCACGTCCATGACCGTGGACAGGTCCACGTGGGATATGAGGAGATAGAAGATCGAGCTCACGAACATGCCGAAGGCGATCGGATAGCCCACGGCGAATATGACGATGAAGAGGCCGAGCCAGACCGCTACCGCCACGGCAGGTCCTCCTGCTGGTGCTTCCCTTTTCCCAAGAGCTCACGGACGTTGAAAAAGATCGACATGGAATCGTGGACGAGGATGAGGCACAGGAACAGGGGAAAGCATACGAGAAGATACGTCCACGGTATCCTCAGAGCCGAGGCCTTTATCCTGTAGCTCCAGACCGTGTACTTTATGCTCGGTACGACAAGGAAAAGGACGGCCACGTTGGTCACTATGTCGAAGACGGTGTCGACGAGAAGCCTCGTCTTCCGTGAGAACTTGCGATAGAAGATGTCGAATCGTATATGCTGGTCGTAACGCTTGGCAAGGGCCGCACCGAGGTAGATGATCCAGACAAAGCTGTAGATCGAAAGCTCGAAGAACTTCGGGAGCGGGTTGTCGAGAACGTAGCGGGAGAATACCTCCACCGACACGGAGACGATGAGCAGGAGGAAAACCAGGTTTGCAAGGTGGATCTCCAGAATGTCGAAAACCTTCTTGGCCAGTCCGCTCATCTTCGGCTTCCATCCTGCAGGAAACAAAATGCCTTGGAAAAGACCCGGGTCTCTCCCAAGGCAATCCCGGCCGATCAAGGCAGGGTCTGAATCTTCGTGTACATCCCCTCGCCCCAGCGCTTGTTGAACTTATCCTGGCTGTAGAATTCGCGCGCATGCTCCATGAAGGCCTTCTTGTCCGGGATGATCACCTCCATGCCGTATTCTTTCTGGAACTTGCCCAGCAGAGAGGCCTCCTGCTCAAGCACGATCCGGTTCATCTCGAACCGGGCCACGTGGATGGCGTGCTTGATATAGACCTTGTATTTGTCTGGCATGCCCTGCCAGAGCTTCTCGTTTATTATGGGGTTCACGTAGCCGAGCATGTGGTCGGTCAGGACGATGTAATGGGTCACCTCGTAGAACTTCGCAGAGTAGTCGGTGGGAAGGGGATTGTCCTGTCCGTCTATCGTGCCGGTCTTCAAGGCCATGTAGACCTCGCCGAACCCGAGGGGCGTGGGGTTCGCACCAAGGGCCCTGCCCACATCGAGCCACGCCTCCACGTTGGGCATGCGGAGTTTGATCCCCTTCAGATCCTCGGGCCGCCTCACGACCCCGGCCTTGCGGGTGAGGTTGAGCTCCCTCGTTCCCAGGTACCATACGTCCAGGACCCGGATGCCGGATTTCTTGGCCAGGTTCTCCCAGTACTTCCGTCCGATGGGGCCGGTGAGTACCCTGTACATGTGGTCCAGGTCCCTGTAGAGATAGGCAACCTCCAGGACCCCTATCTCGGGATAGCTCGCCAGATCGGCAAACCACGAGGGGCTTGCATCGCTGGCCATCTCCAGGGATCCCCTCATGACCCCGAGGATTCCCGTCTTTTGGTCTGCAAGCTGGCCGGAATGGAAGACCTTGACCTCTATCTTCCCGCCGCTCAGGTTGCCGACAACCTCGGCGAATTTTCTCATGGCGATCGTCTGGGGCTCATTCGGACCTGCCACCGTGTTGAAGCGAAGGGTGTAGGTCTTCTCTGCGGCGAGTGAAACGCCGAGGCTGAGGACGAGTCCAAGCACCACGACGATACTTACAAGCAATACCCTCCCGATTCTATTGCCCATGGTAAGTCCTCCTTGTCTTCCCTGGTGAAGGAATTTCGAACCCCGACTCGATGAAAAACGGTTTTTCCCCTTGTCTTCCAGGCAGATCGCCCGGAATCGACGATCATCACCCCCTCTCCTCTTCCGGAAGATTCCTATCAGGCGGCCACCACCTCCTTTCGCAGCCCTCGGTACATCCGCCCTGTGCGGGCCGCATGAAACATCACCATCCAAAACAACCCCGGCCCCAGGCCCCCCGGGGGGGCGCACCTCTCGAAGGCCTCACGCTACGGGTCACCGCGACCCGTAGCCGAGCCGCCTCGATATCTCGGCCGCAGCAGCCATGACCAGCTTCCCGATCTCGGGTATCCTCTGTTCGGTTATTCTCTGGGAAGGGCCGGAGACGCTTATGGACGCAAAAACCCGACCGATACCGTTCCTTATGGGCGAGCCCACGCAGCGCACTCCCTCCTCGTGCTCCATGTTGTCCACGGCATAGCCGGAGGCGACGATCCGGTCCAGCTCGGCCAGGAGGGCGCCCCTGTCCGTGATGGTCCTTTCGGTGAACCCGGGCAGGCCCTTGTTCCTGATGATCTCTTCGATCTCATCCCTTCCGAGAAAGGCGAGAATCGCCTTTCCAACAGCCGTGCAATGGAGCGGCGCCCTCACACCGATTACAGAATAGGTACGGAGCCGCTTTGTGGATTCGAAACACTCGACGTAGAGAACCTCCCCGCTCTCAAGCACGGTCAGGTGGACAGTCTCGTCGAGCTCCCTGTTGAGGGTCTTGAGCAGCGGCGAGGCTACCCTGCGGATCTCCAGGCTGTCCCGAGCCCGGTTGCCCAGCTCGAAGAGCCTCAACCCGAGACGGTACCTGTTTCTCTCGGGATCCTTCTCCAGTATGCCCTGGCCCACCAGGGTGGTCACTATCTCGTACACACTGCTCTTGGGGAAATCCAGCTTCCGGCTCAGTTCGGTGACTCCCATCATCCCGCCGGTCTCGAATGATTCCAATATCTTGAAAGCCCGCCACACGGACTTGACAGCCCCCCCGGCCGGAGTCTCGGCAAAGGGAACCCCCACCGTGCCCCGGGCTTTTCTGGAAAGCCCGGGAGAAGCTCTGGAAGATCGATCGGCCTTGTGAACCGCGTTCGCCATTTCGAAACCATCTCTATCACACCGCCAAAAACGTGTCAAGTATTTTCCGACCTCCCTCCCCCGGCTGCCGGAAAAACCCGCTTCCCCCGCGATACCGTGCAAGCCACGACGTACCGACCGGGGGGTGAACGGGTCCCCTCCCGAGCGCAGCCGAATGGAAGGGGAAGGTCCGGCCGCCGCTCCTTGACAACCACGGGAACGGACCTGTAGTATGTCTTGCGGACCCAAGAAAGGGACGGCCGGTTCCCATGAAACCACCGACTTACATCCCTCCCAACAAGAGCCTCGTCCTCGATCAGGTCACCAAACGATTCGGAGCCATCCTCGCCGTCGACCACGTCTGCCTCGTGGTGGAGGACCGCGAATTTCTCGCCATCGTGGGACCCACGGGATGCGGGAAGACGACCCTGCTCCGCCTGGTTGCCGGCCTGGAAAAGATGGACGAGGGGCACATTTACATCCACGGCCGCTGCGTGGACCGCGAAAAGCCGGCCCACCGCGGGGTCCGCATGGTCTTTCAGGACAACGCCCTTTGGCCTCACATGCGGGTCTTCAAGAAAAACGTCTACAGCAACCTCAGTTTCTCCATGAAGATCCGCGGCAGGTCGCCCGGCAACATAGAGGAGAGGGTCGGCACCATCGCGGGCCGGATCGGCATCGAGAAGAAGCTCTACCCGAGAAAACCGGCGGAGTTGTCTGCAGGCCAGAAACAGATGGTGGGGATCGGCAGGGCCATGACCATAAAGCCCTTGATCCTCCTGCTCGACGAGCCCCTCTCCAACGTCGACCCCCAGCGCCGCCTCGCCCTGCGCCAGCAGCTCAAGGACTACCACGTGGAGACCGGGGCCACCACCCTCTACGTGACCCACAACCTCCCCGAAGCCTTCTCCCTGGCAGACCGGATCGCAGTCATGGAAGAGGGGAGGATCATCCAGATCGATTCCCCCTCCAGGATCCGCACCCACCCTGTCAACCAGTTTGTGAGGGATTTCCTCCGGTGTTTCGAGATGTGAACGGAAGGGACAATCCATGGATTTTCCAGGAGTCTACCGGATCCGCCAGACCTTTGACAGGACGGCGGTAAAAGACATCAGGGGGACGGTCAGGACCGAGCTTGCCCGGCTGTCCTTGGACGAGGTAAGAAGCGGCCACCGCGTGGCCGTCACGGCCGGAAGCCGTGGGGTCGCCCACATGGCCGAAATCATCGGGGCCATAGTCGAACACGTGAAGTACCTCGGAGCCGTGCCTTTCATATTTCCGGCCATGGGAAGCCACGGGGGGGCGACGGCAGAGGGACAGGCGGCCCTCCTGGCCCATTACGGCATAACCGAAGAGTCGGTGGGAGCCCCCGTCGTATCCTCCATGGAGGTGACCGAGATCGGAAAGACCGGGGACGGCGTCCCGGTATTCGTGGACAGCCACGCCCTGGAGGCCGACCATATCGTGGTGGTCAACCGGATCAAGTGCCACACGAAGTTCAAGGGACCCGTGGAGAGCGGGCTGATGAAGATGATGGCAATCGGCATGGGCAAGCAGAGGGGCGCCGATCTCTACCACAGGGCTGCAATCCACTATACCTTTCCGAAGATCATCATCGATGCGGCCAGGATCGTAATGGAGAAGGCCCCCGTCTTGTGCGGCGTGGCCATCGTGGAGAACGGTTACGGCGAGACGGCCAGGATCGAGGCCCTGAGGCCCGAACAGATCGAGATGAGGGAAAAGGAGCTCCTGGCCCTGGCCAAAAAAATGATGCCGAGGCTCCCCTTCGAGACCATCGACCTGCTCATCGTCGACGAGATGGGCAAAGACATCAGCGGCGTGGGGATCGACCCGAACGTCACGGGACGGAACCGGGATCTCCTGCGCGTCTTCCCCCACCCGGTCCAGGTCAAGAGGCTCTTCGTGCGCGACCTGACAGACAGGTCCGAGGGGAACGCCACTGGGATCGGCCTGGCCGACCTGACCACACGGAGGCT
>JAFDHF010000112.1 GCA_019308905.1 Deltaproteobacteria bacterium | reverse complement strand
GATTCCGACCAAAGAGCGTGTTTCGTGCTCCTGACTCGTGAAAAACCGGAAGAAGAGATCTCCTCAATGACAGAGTCCGAACACGAACACGGCCTTTCCCACGAACACGGCTCAATTTGGAAAGACGGATCTCATGTGTAAAGCATCACCATGGCAAAGACGCGAGCGTGACGCCCAGGGACGCTGGCCCCTTTTGCCCCGCGTTTTGCCGAATCCGTTTGATGTGCTATAATGGGGGCCGGATCTTCCCACCAGTCTTGCGGGGCGAACTTCATGGAGGTCTATCATGGAGGCCTTCAGGATTGCACGTCTCTCCTTTGAGCTCGAAGCGCTTCCCCGGAATTCAGTCTCTTCCTATAAGCTGCTCCATGCCCCGGCCTCGTTTTGGCGGTTCCTTCGAAAGAACCCGCATGCCCTGGCCCATGGGGACCAATACACCTGCCGGCCGGCGGCTAGAAGCGGAAAAGGGGAAGGTCCGTTCGGGATAGAGAAGTTCTCCTGTGCGGGAAAGCGTGCTGGGAAGTGGAAGGCTGCTGCGGGGCAACCTGAGGGATTAGAGCCATTTCTGCAACGGCATCCAGTTGAACCCAGCGGGCACGAAAATCAGAGGGGCAAATCCTGAGGAGGGTGTGACATGGATCTGGAGGAAAAAATCGCTTGCTGGCAATCGATGCGTGAACATCCGTCAGAATTTCAGGCTTATTACTGGCAAGAGATATTCCCGGAGGCGCGGGACAGATTCGTTCGAAAGAGCAGTCACCTGTCCAAATACAGATTTCTGATCTCCACCGTCGGCCTTTCACCTGAACCGATCATATTCTTCCTGTGCGCCATTCAACCCGAGAAGGCACTTCTTATATGCACTCCGGATTCTGAAAGGCACCTGGATCGAATCGCCGAAAAAAGCGGCTTGTCTCTGAGCCGGCTCGACAAGAAACAGGTGGGTAGCACCGATGTTGTGGGCGTCTACCAGGCCATCAAGGACTTTGTGTCCGGCAAGCCGAGCGACCAGATCCTCATAGACGCCACAGGCGGCAAGAAGCCTGTGATCGGGGCTGCCGTTCTGGCCGGTAATTTCCTGGGCATAGACGTGGGATACAGCGACTACACCGAGTACTTGCAAGATCTGCGGCTCCCGAAACCAGGCACGGAGTTTGCTAAGATCCTGGAGAACCCCCTCGTGGTTTTTGCCGACCTGGAAATTCGGAAAGCCAAGGAAGCCATAAATAGCTTGAATTTCCCGAAAAGCGAAGAGATCCTCGAACCTCTCGAGCACAAGGTGGAGAATGTCTGGCTCATAAGAACCCTCAAGACCATGGCCCGGGCATACGCGTGCATCGACTCCTTTCACTTCGAGGAGGCAAAGGAACAGATTCGGGATTTTTTCGCTCTCAAGCACCGGCGCGATTTCCCGTCCATAGAGAAAAGCCTCCGGTTCTACTCGAACATTTTGCCTATTCTACAGGACAAAGACCATGAAAAACACTACCCCCTCCTCTCCTTACACTTACTCTTTTCGGGTTTCCGCTTTGCAAAACGGGGTCGATATGATGTCGCCGTCTTTCTCATGTATCGGGTCATTGAGCTGGTTTTGAGCGCACTGCTCAAAGAGAACTACGGGCTTGATCCTGCCGACCCCGATTATTCGAGAGTCACAGGACTCGACAAAGAGGCCTATAACGACAAAAGCCGTGAGGTTTTCGAAAAGTACGTTTCCAGACCACTGCCCTCCAAGATAGGCTTGATGGACCAGGCAATCATGCTCAACATCCTGGAGGAGGAAGTCAGCCAGTTTGTAGATCTCAAGAAACTGAAGGGAATTATCGAGCTCCGCAACACCAGCATCTTCACCCATGGAACAAGGGCATTGGAGGAGTCTGATTTCAACAGAATCAAGAGGATGGCCCAGAAGCTCTTGGATTCTTACCTCCAGGCAAAAGGCCTTGGCACTGCCCGAGAGTACCGGGCTGATTTTGAGTTTCCACAGGTCTGAGAATCGACTGGGCGACCAGTGCAGGAGATACCTCTGAAGGCTTGGAGAGAGGCATTCATCTCTTGGTTCCTTGGGCTGCCTCTATAACTACCGAGGCTCTTGCGCGATGAGGACGAGGGGAGTGACATGGAAGAACCCATCATGCTGCTCGACCAGGTGAGAAGACACATCGAAAAGGGCAGGACAGATCTTGCCGTGGCTGATACCCGGAGTCGAAACACGCGCGACGTTCGCGATGCGGCGTTTCACCTGCGGTGGGCCGACCTGTGTGAAGAGCTGGGGCTCATCGATGACTTGATTCTCGAGTTGAATCTCGCCCTGAGAGACCGCCACGGGGATGTGGCCATCCACCGCCGCCTGGCCGAAATTCATCGCGACAGCGGGAACCTCGAGAAGGCGGCCAGGAAGTGGAGAGACGTGCTGGAGCTCCAGCCCGAGGTCTCCGACCACCATGTCGCCCTCGGCGAGGTCCTGGAGGAGATGAGGGAGTACGAGAAGGCTGCCGAAGTCTATCGGCTGGGGTTCGAGAGGACGGGCGACCCCGTTCTCAAGGCCCATCTCAAGGCCCTCGCCTTCGTATCAGAGGAGACGGCGGAACCGGGATCCGCAGAACAGGGGAGCGATGACTGGATTCCAACCGATTCGCAGGTCGTCCGGTTCATGGACCTCTTTGCAGGCAGGGAAGGCGTATATGCAAGACAGTGGGTGAGTCCCACGGGGGAGTCGGGCTATACCCTGATCCGCGAGCCTTTCACCATGGCCGTGGCCAAAAATCATCTCATGGGGAATCAAACCGTCGGCATCTATCCCCTTCGGATGGACAACACGGTCTGCTTCATAGCCTTTGACATCGATATTGCCAGGTACTTCCTGGCCAAGGCCATGACCAGCAAGAAACTCTGGGACAGGGCGGATGCAAGGGCCCAGGCCGTTGCCCGCAAGATCGTCGATCTGGGGGCGGCCCACGAAATACCCATCTACATCGAAGACAGCGGTTTCAAGGGACGCCACTGCTGGATCCTGGTGGATCCCCCCGTGCCCGGCAGGATCGCAAGACGCTTCGCACTCCTGCTGCTCCAGCAGATCGGGAGGCCTCCTTCCGAACTTCAAATCGAGGCGTTTCCAAAGCAGGCTTTCGTGGCCGAGGGCGGGGTGGGGAACCTCATCAAGGTACCCCTTGGAGTGCACAGGAAGAGCGGGCGCAGGGCGCTCTTCGTCGATGGCGATGGACGGCCCTTCCCGAACCAGTTCGGCTTCCTGGAACAGATCCGTAAGGTGTCGAAACAGGGTATCTACGAATTCATACAGAGATTTCAGGCTGTACAGGGCACCGGCATCCAGGTGGCAAGAGAAACACCGGCAAGACGGCCGGAAGGGGAAACAGAGGACAGAAAAGGAGAAAAACCCGAGGCAGGCCCTCCTCCTGTACCCGAGCAGTATGATCTGGAGCGGGACGCCGAGTTTCAGTATCTTATTTCACGCTGTCATGTGCTGAGGGCTATTGTGGAAAAGATCAACCAGGAAGGTGAAATAGGAAACGAGGAGCGCATCGTCCTCACCCACTCCGTGGGTTTGCTGAAAAACGGACCGGAAGCGGTCAACGTTTTGCTTGCCCGTTGTGCAAACGTAGACGCCTCCTTTTTTCTCAAAAGCAGGCTGCGCGGAAACCCGATCAGCTGCCCGAAGATCCGGTCCAGGGTGGGGGCCATCACCTCTCGGGTCGCGTGCAATTGCAAGTTCGACCCCAAGACAACCCTCTATCCGAGCCCCCTCCGCCATGTGCAGGAGATGGATCCCGCAAAGTCGACATCCCTTGTCGGCCAAACCGTTGATTCACTCCAGTTCCAACAGATGCTGCAGGAATACGTGAAGGCAAGGAAACAGGTCAGGGAGTTGGAGATCCTCATCCAAGCCTATGAGCGCCGTCTGGAGGAGTTCTTTAGCCGGGCCGGCGTAGAATCTGTTCAGACTCCCATGGGAACCCTCAAGAGAGTAAGAAAAGAAGGGGAAAAGACGGTTTACAACCTCGAGATCTGAGCCGGGGTCCAAGACTGGACATCATGTCGGTCATGTATATCATCGACCAGGGGGCCCATCTTACCAAACGCGGGAACCGGCTGGTGGTTGAAAAGATGGGAAACCCGATCCAGGAGGTCCACGCTTTCAAGGTGGACCAGGTAGTCCTGATGGGCAATATTCAGATCACGGCCCCCACGATTGCCTTTCTTCTCCAGGAAGGGATCGACACGGTGTTCCTTTCCTTTTACGGAAAATACCGGGGGCGCTTGGTCGCACGGTTTGGAAAGAATATCCTACTCAGGAAGGCGCAGTTCGACCGGATGGGAGACCACCGGTTTTCCCTTGGTCTCGCCAAGAGGTACGTGGCCGGAAGGCTCCAAAATCAAAGGGTTCTTCTGCGAAGACACAACAATGAGTTGAAGGACGAGGTGATCCGCTCAGCCATCCACAACATCCGTATGATGCTCGAGCGGATAGAGTCCCAGGAGAGCTTCGATGCCTTGAGGGGGGTCGAGGGCAAGGGGACGGCATCGTTTTTCCGGGGTTTCCGAAGAGCGGTTCGAGTAGAGGATATGCCTTTCAAGGAGAGGAGTAGAAGGCCGCCTAGAGACCCTGTCAATGTGCTTCTCAGCTTTGGCTATACCCTCTTGGCCAATGTGGTACAAACAGCGGTCGACGTGGTGGGATTCGATCCTTTTATGGGTTGTCTTCACGCCGTCGACTACGGCAGGCCTTCGCTGGTCCTCGACCTGATGGAGGAGTTCAGGCCCGTTCTGATCGATTCTCTGGTATTGCGGGTCATAAACCGCGGGGTGATCACCTCAAAGGACTTTATCAGGCAGCAAGACGTTGAACCACCACCTCCCGGTGTGGAACTCGAATCGCCTTCCATGGAAGACTATCCTATCCTGTTGAGCCATGTTGGAATGAAGAAATTCATTGCCCAGTTCGAGTCGAGATTGAGAGAAAAAGTGTTCTACTTGCCCACGGAGAGACGTATACGATTTCGCGAGGTCGTTCTTGAACAGGCCAGGTTGCTGGCCAGACATGTAAGAGGAGAGGAGGCCTACGAACCCTACAGGATGCGATAGGCCTGCCCGGGGTAAACAGTTGGTTTTGGTGCGAAGCGTGGGGTTACAAACATGTATGTTGTGGTATCCTATGATATAGTGGATGATAGGAAGAGGCTTCAGGTATCAAAGGTCCTGAAAAACTACGGCCAGAGGGTCCAGAAAAGCGTTTTCGAGTGCCGGGTTGACGAAAAAAACTACTTGGAAATCAAGGGGAAACTGGAGAAAATCATCGACATGGAGGCTGACAGCGTGCGCTACTATTCCCTCTGTCAGAGATGCATCGGAGCAATCGAGATATCGGGCTGGGGTGCAGTGATGGAAGACGAGGAGGTGATCATCGTATGAGGGGCGAGGTGTGCTTTGACCAGGCCCGACATTTGAGCTTGCATCTTGCCCGGGGAGTCGTGGGGAGAGTCTTTTGCACGGATCTCCCCCGGTTTTTGGGTGATTTGGGGAACATGTTGGAAATACAGGTTTTTTCGAAATCAGGGGTTCGGAGATCCGCGTTTTCAAATATGTTGAAATTACAAGGGAAATCGAATCGGAAAATCGAGTTTGCCGAAACGTGGGGGGTGGGGGGGTATGGGTCCGCGCAAACGGCGCCTCAAGCCTCTGTCCCTCAAGCGATTCCGGGGGCAGAGTTGGAAACAAAGACCTGATGAATAAGGGATTGCGACCGGCATTGTGTCTTTCGATTATCGTTTGGCATGAGATATTCGTTGGAAACAAAGACCTGATGAATAAGGGATTGCGACCTTTATGTGGCTCGTTATATCCACGCACATATTATTCACCGTTGGAAACAAAGACCTGATGA
>JAFDHF010000111.1 GCA_019308905.1 Deltaproteobacteria bacterium | reverse complement strand
CACTGACGTGCTGCTCACAGTCGCCACGCTCGTCCCCATGGCACCGCAATCGGGAATTTCCCCATTACCATCGAGCTTCGACACCCAGGCGGCGGTTGGGCCCGCGCCAAAGGACGCAGTCTCTCCTGCCACCACGTACCCGCCCTCCGGGGTCTGCTGGATGCAATAGGCCAGGTCATCCGCACCGCCGCCATAGGTACCCTGCCACGCGACCGCGCCGGTGGAGTTGAGCTTCAGGACCCAGGCGTCTCTGCCGCCGGCACCTGAGGAGTCACTCCAGCCGGCCACGATGTATCCACCATCCACTGTCTGCTGGACGGATTGGGCAGCGTCCCCACCAGTACCGCCGTAGGTCTTTTGCCAGACAACACTGCCCCCCGAGTCGAGCTTCAGGATCCACACGTCGTCCTCACCAGCACCAAAGGACGACGTCCACCCAGCTACGACATACCCCCAAAGGACGACGTCCACCCAGCTACGACATACCCACCATCCAAGGTCTCCTCCACGGAATAGGCCCATTCGCTCTTGCTCCCACCGTAGGTGTTTTGCCAGAGGACTGTCCCATCCGGGTCCAGCTTCAACACCCACAGGTCGGTACTTCCGGCCCCGAAAGAGGTCGTGAAACCCGCGACAATATAGCCGGCATCTGAGGTCTGGCGGATGCAAAATGCCCGGTCGTAACCAATTCCGCCGTATGTCTTCTGCCAGTCAACGGCTCCCTCGGGGTTGAGCTTCAACAACCAGATATCATAGCTCCCCTCACCAAGAGAATCGGTATAACCTGCCGTGATGTAGCCACCGTCTTCGGTCTGCTGGATGCAATACGCCCATTCATCCCCGCTCCCGCCAAAGGCCTTCTGCCACGCGACGGCGCCGGTGGAGTTGAGCTTCAGGACCCAGAGGTCGTTATCACCGGCTCCAGACGGAGATGTCCCGCCTGCCACGACGTAGCCACCGTCCACGGCCAGGCGGACCGAACGAGCCCAGTGACGGGCAGCCCCACCGTAGGCTCTGGCCCACGGGATGGGAGGAAGGAAGTATTCATCGGCCCCCATGTCCACCGTGGCGATGCCGTCACGGTCACCATCGGCGATACGCGGTTGGCCTTCGAAGTCTCCATGTGGCAGGGCGACGCCGTGGGTGCCTGTATCTATGCAGGGAGAAGAGGACGTCAGATGGTAATCACCTCCTCCCACAAAGAGGGGATCGACTTCGATGTTGCCCTCACCCCAGTCAAGCACGCACCCAGACCACACATCGACAGCCGATGCTCCCCCTTCCACATTGCTGTGGCTGATTGTGCAAGAAGAATTCTTAGTAAGCGTCATCTCGGGCCCCACACTGGCCGAGTCACCCCACAGGATGCTGTTGTGTATGGTCGGCCGGGCGTAGCTGTAGCCACAAATCGCTCCCCCGCAATGGTTAGCGGTGTTTTCGATGATGGTGCAGTTGAAGATGTTTATAACACCGCGGGAGCAAAAGATCCCACCACCATGATCATCGGCTGAATTGCCGGTTATGATGCAGTTCTCTATGGCCGGCGAAGGATATCCGTAGCAGTAAATGCCCCCGCACCTCACACCTGAGTTTTCGCTTATCACGCATTTGCTGATACGCGGCGCGGATTGCCGACAGTAAACACCGCCACCATCAAAACCAGCCGAGTTTCTACTCATGATGGAGTCGGTGATGATCGGGGAGGAGTCGGAGCAATAGATCCCGCCACCGAAGTCTTCCGCCGAGTTGGCCACGATGATGCAGTTGGCAATGGCCGGAGAGGAACCCTCGCATAAGATCCCGCCGCCGTACCGAACCGTCCCATGGCGTGGGGCCCCCCGGATTATGGTGAAGCCGTCCAAAACCGTGTACGCTGTCTCACGGCTGTGGAAGTAAAACCCCCTGCCTTCACCCTCGCAGTCAATAGCGCAGTGTCTCGGGCCGCTCTCCGAACGCAGGGTTATCGCCTTTCCCTTGTAGTCAAGATCCTTGTTCCTCGAACCCGTGTATGTACCATCCCGTACTGTGATGACGCTGCCGTCAGCTGCTGTGTCTAGTGCGTCCTGGATCGTTGCGAAATCATCTGGAACATAATAGTATCGGACGGTGAATTCATCGGAACCCATGTCATAAACTCCACCTGACGGCCAGGGGCGCTGCTGACCGTCAATGTCGATCAATACGCCGGTGTTGATGCCGGTGTCGATACAGGGGGAGGCTGCAGTCAGGTGGTAGTTGCCCTGGCCTACGAAACGAGGATCGCCATCGATGTTGCCCAATAGCCAGTTCAAAGTACACCCGGGTCCAACCTCGACTCCCCCTTCTCCCCCTTCAACGTCGCTGTACTGAACCGTGGCAGAAGAACGCAATTCGAGGGTTATCTCCGGCCCCGACACGGCCGAATTACCCCAGAAAACACAGCTGGTTATCGCCGCATACGAGTCGTTGTAGCACCGCACAGCCCCCCCTGCGCGGTCGGCCCTGTTCCCGCCGACGGTGCAGTTGATCATGGTGAATCGCGAGTCGATGCAGTATATCCCTCCACCATAGTACTGTGCCGTGTTCTCGCTTATGGTGCAGTTCACAAGAAGGGCCGATGAATTGGATTCGCAGTAAACGGCACCGCCACTGGTACCAGCTGCGTTGCCGCTGATGATGCAGTCGGTAATGCTCGGTATCGAATGGGAGCACCAGATAGCCCCTCCACGGTCCTCAGTGGAGTTATCCCTGATGATACAGTTTCTGATTGTGGGGGAGGCACCGTCACAGGCAATGGCTCCGCCGGGGCCGGATGTGGAACCGTTGACGATCGTGAAGCCATCCACGACTGAACTCGAAGTCTCGCTGGTGTGGAACCAAAAGGCTCTGGCTTCCCCTTCCCACGAGACCTGCCAATGGCAATCAATCACGCAGTTCTCCGGTCCGTTCTCGGAACGTAGGGTTACCGCCTTGCCCTTGAAGTCGAGGTTGACGTCCCACAGGTGCCCGTATGCCCCGTCACGAACGATGACCGTGTCTCCGCTCCTTGCCCGGTCTAGGCCGTCCTGGATAAACTCGATCCCGTTGGTCTCATCGGGCACATAGTAGGTGGCACCGAACGCCGCTGGAGACATGAACAGAAAACCGGCAAGTCCAACGAATAACGCAACCCGATGATCCTTCAGCATGCCATTCGCCGCAGCCCTGCCTCCTTTCAACACTACCGAAAGCCAAACCGGCAGTATACCGCTCACCCAAACGAGAAGAGTCGTTCTCTTCATTTGAACTCCCTCCCTCCTCAAACCAAAACAGCCGGGCCACCTCTTCGGCAACCCGGCTATCTGTCTAGATGGTCTGCGCCCGGATGCTGTCTACTCACAGACCCGTGGCTTTCCGTCCCACCCTCACGGGCGGTGTGGCCTTATCGATGTATGCATTGTAGCAGATCGAGAGGTCGTGTCAAGAAAAAAGCTTGCAAAAATCTTTCTCTTTTTGGGTACTTGCATTACTTTACAGCAATTGACAGTCCGGATTGAAAGGACCGCACTCGATGCCACTGCCTGGCCGAAAAGTGGAATTCAAGCTCGATTCAATCGATGGAGGGTTTTTGAAAAACCCGGATGTCGTGGAGGAAACAGAAATCTAACCCCCTTTGTTCATCACTTTTGGGAAATGGATCCAATAAGCTGTAATTAAAGCACAATCTGAAATACAGCAAAAAGCAGAGTGTATTTCTTCCTCTCCAAAAACTCTTTGCAGAATAAGGCTTCTGGGATACAGGCAGACAATGCGGGCTGATTATTCGATTTTGCACCGGAACAGGCCACACATCAACTGATTTGAACTATCGAAGGGTCTCGGCCTACCTAGGATATGCATCGAGTACCGAGGCTGTGTGGCGCTTACAGTATTTCCTAGGTTCTTGAAGGTTGATTCCTCTTTCTGGTCAGTTCAAGAACGATGAGAAACGTGGCTGAAATTCCGATCAAGAGGCTGGAAACGGCAGCTATTGTGGGATTGATCTCCATTCGGATGCCGTCCCACATCATTCTTGGAAGCGTGACAGCGGTGCTGCCTGATATGAAAAGAGCGATCACCAGCTCGTCAAAAGATGTGGCAAAAGCAAAGATAGCACCTGAGAGGATCCCGGGTCTGATCATAGGGAAAACAACGTACCAGAATGATTTGAAGGGCGTTGCTCCGAGATTCATGGCAGCCCGCTCATAGGACAAATCGAGGCCTTTCAAGGTCGCCGACACATTAACGATGACAAAAGGAGTTGCCAGAATCGTATGGGCGATCACGAGCCCGGTCACCGTTCCAATCAGGTGGAGATGCGCGAAGAGAAAGTAGATGCATATGGCGATAATGATAAGGGGAACCATCATTGGAGATATCATGAAGGAATACACGGCCCCTTTCCCGCGAAATTGCATTCTGACAAAAGCAAAAGAGGCAAGCGTTCCGAAAATGCTGGCGAGGACGGTCACGATACCGGCAACTTCCAGGCTCACACGGGTGGCAGATAACCAGCTTCGGCTGCTGAAGTAATTATCGTACCATTTCAACGAAAATCCCGCGGGAGGGAACTCGAGATATCTCGAACTGCTGAAAGAGATAGGAAGGACGATGAACAGAGGCATGATTAAGAAGAACAAAGTCGAGATGCAGTATGCATAAAACAGAGGTTTGCCTATCTTGTATGGCACAGAGGAGAATTTCTTTTCTTTCATGGTCTTTTCCGACAATCGACTTCAGCTTCCCCAAATTTTATCCAGGCTCAGAAATCGGTTGAAGATACCAAGAATGATCAAAACCGTGACAATCAAAATAAGGGCAAGGACAGAAGCAAAGCCCCAGTTCAGAAGATCATTCACCGTGTTGTAGATCAGCTGGGAGAGCATTGTCTCCTTGAGGCCACCCAGCAGGGACGGCGTGATATAGAACCCTATGGAGAGAATGAATACGAGAATGATTCCCGCCCCCATTCCAGGCAGGCTCAAGGGGAAGAAAACCTTCCAGAAACTCTGATACGGGGTGGCCCCCAGATTCTGCGCGGCTTTTATGAGATTTCGGTCGATTCCTTTCATAACACTGTATAAGGGCAAGATCATGAAAGGCAAGAGGACATGGGTCATTCCCACATTGACACCGAACATATTGTGCATGAGTTTCAACGGTACGGTAATCACTCCCATTGCCCGTAGCAGGTTGTTGATAACGCCGTTTCTTCCCAGCAATGCCATCCAAGCGTAGGTACGAACAAGGAAACTTGTAAAAAAAGGCATAATGACGAATATGAAAAGGATGTTTCGCGTTCGCTCCCTCAAATGAACCAGGAAGTAGGCAAGGGGATAACCAAGGACGAGGCAACTTGCCGTGACAATCAGACTGATCTTCAAGGTCGTCCACAAGACTCTTAGATAGCATGGTACCTTGTAAACATGCACGTAATGTTTAAGGGTGAATCCTGGATCAAAGAAACTGAATTTGATCAACCTTAGTAGAGGGAAAAGATAGAAGACCAAAAGGAATGCCAGGAAGGGGAGGATCTCCAAAGCCAACTTACGGTATTTGGAAAGACGAGCCTTGTCAGCTCTCCCTCGGCCATGTTGATTATTCAACCTGTTGCCTTGCGTGTCAGCCAACGGTCAGCACCATCCGCGGCGGGGGGGCGGACGCCCCCCCTACGCTCTCAGATTCGACTAATCTTGAACCGCCCATTCATGCCAAGCCTCGGTCACACGCTCCCGGTTCTCGCCCCACCATTTGCCGTTCCGGACAAATTGTCCCTTCACGTTCTCAGGAGCCGTGCAGAGGGTCCTAGCTCGTTCGGGGCTTATGAAATCAAACGCCTTTTGATTCACCGGGCCAGCAGCATAATACTTCACAAAATTTGCCTGGTTTCTAGCTTGAGTCGCAAATTCGATGAACTTCAGGGCACTCTTGTAGTTCTTCGTGCCCTTCAGGATCGACCAGTACTCGCCCGTGAGTTCGCCCTGATTCCACTCGATCGCGACCGGTGCCCCCTCATCCATGATTTTTATGATTCGCCCGTGGTAAGAACTGGTAAGAACCACCTCCTTATCGACCAGAAGCTGAGGTGGGATGGCACCTGAATCCCACCACTTCACTACATAGGGTCTGATCTTTGTAAACATTTTGAAGGCCAGATCCAGGTCTATTGGATAGATCTTGTCGATCGGAACTCCGGCAGCCAACACGGCAAACTCCAAGTCAGGGCCGGTTCCGACTCCAGACATCAAGCAACGGGGCCCCGGAAAACGCTTCACGTCCCAGAATTCTGCCCACGTTCTCGGATGCTCGTCTGGAAAGACATCCGTTCTATAGGCCATGACCGTGGAAAAAAACATGGTTCCTGCGGCATAAGGCGTGAAGGTTCCCTTAACTACTTGTTCATGGAGTTTCTTGTCAAACTGGCTGTAATCGATTTTTTCAAGCAGGTCATGCTTCAGCGCTGTCAGCACCATCCCCATGTCGACG
>JAFDHF010000110.1 GCA_019308905.1 Deltaproteobacteria bacterium | reverse complement strand
GGATAGAAAAAAAAGAGTCAGCATGACCGCAAGAGAGACGGGCCGTGTTTTCACCCTTGCGGTCTGATCGGTTGCTCTCATGGTTGCGCTACCTCTCGGGTCCCACATTTGTTAAGTACAAATTAACTATTGTGATATTTTTAACACACCCTCTGGCCTCTGTCAAACCCTTTTGTCGGACAAGGGCCCGGTGGTGACTCGCCCGTCTGCCTGTTGTTTTTGTTGTCGGCGGTCTTTCAACCGGTACCACATCACCCGGACGATATAGGCGAGACAGAGGCCCAACAGGCCGAGCACCGTCATCAGCAGGCCTACAAGGTAGATGGCCTGGCCGAAGTTGGAGATTTTGCCGAGGGCGCCGCCGATGAGAGCCCGGACCATCAGGGAAAGCAGGAAGAGGGTGATGAGCAGAAAGAGAGTGTAGAAGGTCCACCACGAGACCTCCTTGATGCCGCCCGCAACGGACTCGGTCGGCCTTTCTCTCCCTTCCATATCTTCCTCTTCACCCCGCTTTCCGGCTCCCGGCCTTCTCCTCGGCCAGAAGTTCCTCTATCTTGTCGAGCATTTGCCGGGTCACATCGGCTATTTCCCTGGCGTATTCCAGGTTGTGGATTGCGTCTCCTTGCTCGAGAAGGTCGAAATTGTGCTCCGCATCGCCCAGGAGTTTCGTAAAGACGAAGGTGTGCCTTCCCTTTCTCTCGAGTTCCTGGACCCTCTCCCTGACACTGGTCATGCGGGGTTCGAGCTCTCTCACAAAAGAGTCTGCCCTCTTTTTCCACTCGGAAAGGATCTCTCCATAGCTCTCGTCATGGCATGCGATGCACTGGGCCTTGACCTGGCGGTAACCGGATTCCAGTCCCTCAAGGGTGTGCCTGTGGCAGTCACCGCACTCCACGATACCGGCCTTGAAACTGGGAGAATCCTGCACACCGACTGCGGTTTTGCCGTAGAAGAGATTCCCTGCAGCCTGATGACAGTCGGTACACTTCACTCTTCCTGCCCCCTCGCCGTGGTGACAGACATCGCAGTTGTTCATGTACGTCTCGCCGTGCTTCTCCCTGGGTGAATGGCAGTCCGTGCAATCCATGTCCTCCAGATGGGGGCGATGGGGGAAGGAAGTCCTGCCGAAGGGAACCGATCGGTCCTCGATCCCTCCATGGCAAAGGGTGGTGCATGAGTAACGGGTCTCCACCTCCTGGGGCTCGTAGTCCTCCTTGAGGAGCGCCATGGCTTCTTCGGTGTTGTTCCTGGCGTAGTTGAGGAGCCTTATGGCATATTCGATGTTATGGACTCCCTTGCCCAGGAGCACGAAGGAGAAGTTGTGGCGGGCCTCGGTGAGGAGGTTTTCCGCTCTCTTGAGTTTTCTGTCTCCTGGAGACCTTTTCTTGGCCCTGTAGAGTTCCTTCTGAACATCGAATACACGCCTGTTGAGATCGTTCCCCAGTTCCATTAAGATCCGGTTCCAGGTGAGGAGCATCCTGTCCGAGCCGATGCCGTGACACTCCACACAGGCCTCGCCAAGGGCCCTCTCCGTGAACCGTGTGGTGAAGAGCGCGGCTTCGCTGGCCTTCTGGGTCTTATGGCAGGCGGTGCAGTCGATTCCCGTGAGAAACATCTTTGAAGGCGTATTGGAGACCCCGATGCCCCCGGTGCCCGAATACATCTCCCTGGGCCCGAAATGGACCGTCTCGACATGGCACTTTTCGCAGCTGCCGGAGAATTCGGTGATTGTGGGCATCCCGGTGATTTCGTGCTTGATCTCCGTGTGGCAGCGATAGCATTCGATCTTATGATCGGTCACGTGCATGCGGTGGATGAACTCTGAGGGGTACTTCGTCTCGAGAATTTCCGGCTCCCCGTGGCACTCCAGGCATCGGTTCTCGGGTACGTGACCGTCGCCCTTGTTGATCCCTCCGTGGCACTCCAGGCATCGGACTCCCCGCTCGATGTACTTGGCGTGGTTGAACTTGACCCCTTTGACCACGAGGTCCCCCTTGGGCTCCACATGGCAGGCGCCGCACTCCGCACAGGAGAGACAGCCCTCCTCGTCCTCGAGCCCTGCCTTGTAGAAGTGGCAGATAAAGCAGTCGCTCTCGGTCACGGTCAGATGGGCACCCTGGACGATCTGGGCGTGGCAGGTGGTGCAGCGGAGCTTCTTCCCCCTCCGCAACTCCTCGATGTGTCTGCCGTGATCGAAGGCCACGTTCTTGAAGATCATCTTTTTTTTCAGATCCTCCCTCCGGTGGCATCCCTCCTGGAGGCAGGCGGCATCGCTGATTTCCGCATGGGGCTTGGGCGAGCGTTTTCCCGTGATGAAGAGGACCAGTGAGACCTGTCCGTCCCTCCACTTTCCCTTGAGGTGGTTGAAAAATCCCGGTTCGTAATGGCACTCGGCACAGGGGACGAAATTGTGTTTCGAGGATTTCCAGGAATCCACATAGACCTTCATGTTGTGGCAGAGGCCGCAGAAGGCAGGCCTCTCTGAGGCCTTGTAGCCTATGGCCATGAGTATGATCAAAACGATGAAGCAGAGGGAGAGAAAGGCAAGAAGCCCTTTCTTGTGTTCCTTCGTCCCCCTGTACGTCTCCCGCCAGAAGGCGATCCAGAAATCCGTGATGTATCTCCAGAGATCGGCGATGAGTCCGAAGTATCTCTTGAGAAAGGACTTCATGAGTACACCTCTCCTCCTAGGGCATCCTGTGGTTCTCTCTGGCGGGAGTCCACGGCAAGCGCTTCAGGTCTTGACAGACAAAAAAGATCAAGAGGGTACCGGATCAGCCGAAAAATCCCCAGAGAATCAGGAAGACACAGAGCAAACCGACAAAAATTCCTCCAAAGCCGAACAGTTGCCCCCACAGATAGGTGAGAACACCCGGGTGCTTGGCCTTGAAGGTGTCGAGCTTCTTCTCCGCGACCAACCGGTCGTAGTGGCCGGGTCGATCATCGATGAACTCCACCTTCGGGAACCTGCCCGTGAAAATCCCCACGTCCATGGGGAACTTCTCGGGGCGGAAATGGGTGTGGAAGAAATGGACGGTGAAGATAAAACCCGCTGCCAGAAGAGCCTCGTCCGAGTGGACGATGGTGGCCACGTTGAAGATCCACCCGGGCAAAAAGATCGAGAAGAAGTCCGGAAACCAGAGCATAAGGCCCGACAACCCGATGGCGAACATCCCCCAGAAGACCGCCATGAAGTCGAACTTCTCCCAGTAGGTCCACCGGTCGAACCTCGGCTTTGGTCCTTTTCCGAAGAACCATTTAAGCATCCCTATGACATCCTTGACATCCTGCCATCGGGGTGCGAGCGAATCCGGGCCGAAGAGCCTCCGCAGTGGGCCTCCCTTGACGTCCTTCCTGAAGAAGACGAAGTAGATCACGTTGACCAGAATCGCAGAGAAATAGGCAAAGGTAACGCCCGCGCAGATGCGGTGAATCAGGCCGGCCCTGTGGGGCCCCCCGAAGATCCCTATCAGCCCCTTGGCCCAGTCCGCATGGGAGAACTTAAGCGGCAGGCCGGTCAGGACAAGGAGGAGGAAGCTGATCATCATCACGAAGTGGATGGTGATATCGAAGTTGTCGAATCTCCTGTAGATCTCTCCAGACTTCTCGACGTAGGGCGGCAGGAATTCCCCGGCAGCCCACATCTTTCTCTTCTCCCGGTAAGCCCTCTGCCACCAGAGAAACGAGTGGAACCAGAAGAAACCGAACACCCCAACCAGGAGGACCGTCATAAAGACGAAGGTCCAGTAAAGAACAGGGTAGTGCTCCTTGTCGTAGTGGTTGGCATGGGCGATCCACTGGACGAAATTGCTGTTGGCATTTGCGTGGCACTTTCCGCACGTCTCAACGAGCCTCGCCTGGGAGATGGTCGACTTCGGGTTGTCTGGCGGCAGGATGCTGTGGAATCCGTGGCAGTCGGCGCACCCCGCGACCATGGTGGGATACCCCAAGTGCTCCACCTTCCCGTGGTAGCTCTCCTCGTAGGTCTCGTTGGCGATGAGAAGGACATTGTTTCGCTTCATCATCTCCTTGTCGGCATGGCACTTCTGGCAGACCTTGGTGTGAAAGAGACGCCTGAATTCGACCCTCTCAGGCTCGTCGCCGGAGAGAATAGGGGTGTTGTGGAGCCCGTGGCAGTCAGAGCAGACGGCCGAGTCTCTGTTGCCCGCGAGGACAGCCTTGCCGTGAACGCTCTCCGAGTAACCGTCATCATCGTGGCACATGGTGCACTTCTGGATGACCGCAGCCTTGTCTCCCCTCCATGGCGTGATCTCGTGGATGTTGGTATGGCAGTCCTGGCACTTCACGTCGTTGATGAAATGGGCACTGGCGTAATGCTCCACGCCCTCTGCCTTGTGGCAGCGGTGACAGGTGACCGGTTCCGCCTGAATCCTGGCCCCCTCCACGGTGTGTTGTTCGATGTCGGTGATGTCCCAGTGGCAGCTGTTGCAGGAGTTGGCGCCATGGACGGACCGCGCGAATTTGGTCTCGTCGATCTCTTCATGACACTCCAGACAGGTCGAGTTGTCGATGCATTCCAGGCAGTACTCCCGGTCGCGGATCTTGAACTTCTTCTTTACCCGCTGCAGCTCTTCTTCCAGGTTCAGCGGCTTTGCAGAGCAGACTCCCCCCGCAATCACAAGGGGCAGAAGGAGAATCACGGCTGCCAAGAGGGAAAGAACCCAGTCTCTAAGTCTCATCTGATGATCTCCTTACCGATTTCTCAACTACAAGACGACCCCCAGGTAAACCCTCAAGCGGCCTGCCTGGGGCGAACCCACTGGGATCGGCCGACATCTCCGGCCTCAGGCGAACTTGCCGAGGATCAGAAAAGCAATGATCAGGGTATAGATCACCAGGGATTCGATCATGGCCAGTCCGATGATCATGGGTGTCACCATCTGCCCTGCAGCGCTGGGATTTCTTGCGATCCCGTCCAGGGCCGCGGTCAGTCCCTTTCCCTGGCTGATGGCTCCTCCCAAGGTCGCAATGGCCATGGCAAAACCGGCGCTCAGGACCACCCACATGTTGGTTTCTCCTCCGCCCCCGGCCGCCTTGCCGGCCTCGGACGCCAGGGCAGATCCGAACAGAACAAGAGAGGAAAAGATCCCGGCAGAGAGAAAGAGAATCACCTTTTTCAGCATCAACGTCCCTCCTTTTGCTTCTGGATTTAGAGCCTTCTACTCCTCCATATGTTCGATAGCTCCTGAGAAATAGGCCATTGAGAGAAGTACAAAGACGAGAGTCTGCACGATGCCCACAAAGATCCCAAGAACCATCACCACTATGGGAATGAGAAAGGGCATGAGTCCGAAGAAGATCAGAAAGACCGTATGGTCCCCCATGATATTTCCAAAGAGTCGAAGGGAGAGGGATAGGGGCCTGGCCAGATGCCCGATTATCTCTATGGGAATCATCAATGGGGCGAGCCACCAGAAAGGTCCGGCAAAATGCTTGAGGTATCTCAGGCCATGTTCCCTGAGACCGTAGTAGTGGGTGAGGGCGAAGACGGTGAGGGCGCAGGCAGCCGTTGTATTGAGACTGTCTGTGGGGGGATCGAAACCGGGAATGACCCCCGAGAGGTTCGAGAAAAGGATGAACACCACCAGACCGCCGATAATCAATACGAAGTCCTTTCCCCTTTCGCCCATATTTGCTGAGAGAAGCTTGAGAACCGCCTCGACCAGGAGCTCGAGAACATTACGCAGGGTGAGGCGATCGTCGGGGACGACCGCGTCTCTGGTCTTCCTGAGCTGGCGGTTTCCGACAAAAGCCAGCAGGATGACCAGCCCCATGACCAGGAGGCTGTTTCCCACATAGGGAGGCATGTATTCGGGCATATCCCCGAGAAGCGGAAGATGGCCCAGACTGGGAAGCCTGACACGGTCCAAGCCTATGAGGTGGATCCAACTGATCGCGCCATGCTCCATGGAACCTACCCGCCTCCCCTGGAAAGCCCCCTGAGACTCTCCAGGCAGATGGCGAAAAATACCGTCGAGAGCCCCACGATGAAGGCCAGAGGGTTGAGATTGAATAGGTATTCCCTATAGTAGACGATCGCACAGGGAAGGACAAGAAACAGCAGGAGCTTGAGCGCGTACTGC
>JAFDHF010000109.1 GCA_019308905.1 Deltaproteobacteria bacterium | reverse complement strand
GTGATCCTTTTTTCTTCGTCACTGATGATCATGCTCTTCCGTTCAGCGCCCATCAGGACCTTGTCCTTGGCATATTCAAAATCGACCATTTCCACCCTGTCTTTGCCGCGTCTGACCGCAATAAGGGCTGCTTCATTCGCCATATTTTCGATATCCGCACCAGTAAAACCCGGAGTCCCCCGAGCCAGAACCGTAATGTCCACATCATCTGCCACCAATTTTTCCTGAAGATGAACCTTCAGAATACCCTCCCGACCCTTGAGGTCTGGAATCGGAATCACCACCTGGCGATCAAATCGGCCAGGCCTCAGCAGCGCGCGATCCAGTATGTCCGGCCTGTTGGTCGCGGAGATGAGTATGACGCCTTCGTTGGACTCGAAGCCGTCCATTTCAACGAGAAGCTGATTCAGCGTTTGTTCACGCTCATCATGCCCACCGCCTAAGCCCGCGCCTCGGTGTCGCCCAACAGCATCGATTTCATCGATAAATATGATACAGGGAGCTTGTTTTTTGCCTTCCACAAATAGGTCTCTGACCCTTGATGCGCCGACGCCCACAAACACCTCCACAAAGTCCGACCCGCTTATGCTAAAAAATGGAACATCCGCCTCACCCGCAATGGCCCTTGCCAGAAGCGTCTTCCCTGTACCGGGCGACCCTACTAAAAGCACACCTTTTGGAATCCTCCCACCAAGGCTTGTAAACTTTTTCGGATCCCTTAAAAATTCTACAATTTCTGCCAGATCCTCCTTTGCCTCCTCAATACCTGCCACATCTTCAAAGGTGACTTTCTCCTGAGAACCGCTCATAAGCCTGGCCCGGCTTTTTCCAAAGGATAGTACATTTCCACCCCCTGCCTGCATTTGTCGCATAAAAAATATCCATACCCCAATCAATAACAGCATGGGAACCCAGGACAGAAACACTCGGACCCATGTGGTATCTTCCTCAGGTTTTGCAGATATTTTGACCTCTTTGCTCCTGAGCAGCTTAATCAGTTCAGGATCTTTTGGGGCAAATGTTTTAAAAGCCCCTTCTGTGGCCACACCCGATATGTTGTTTCCCTGAATGGTAACCTCCATGACATTCCTGCTCTCTACCATGCTCAGAAAGTCACTGTAACTAACCAGGGCATTGCTCGTGTTTGGCTGCTTAGGTACCCGGAATAGCATGGCAATCATAAGGCTGATCATGAACCAGACAACAAGGTTTTTATAAAATGGATGCAATGTAATAACCTCAATTATTAAGTTCATGTAGTAATTCAAGGATTTTCACGTTGAAGATTAGCTCTGTGGATTCTGAGAGTGGCTGCTCCCATCAAAGGTAAAAATCACCGTTTTTCCATCGACAATCGACTCCAGATGCACAGGGCGATCCCAAAGGTAAAGAATGTGCTCCATGGTCTTTTCGCGATACTCCTGATCCAACGCAATCCCTTCGTAAGCATGTTTTAAGTAAAGCTCCCTTTTCCCTTTGTAATCCCCGTCTTCCACCATGATCAAAGGGATGTCAAAGGTGCTCAGATGGGACACCAAGAGGCTCTTGATCCGCTGCCAGTCCTGTTCGCTGATCACGTATTTTATCTCATTTGCCTCTCTGCGCCCCTCGTAGAGATATAGCTCCAGCTCATCAACCAACTTTTCCCATAAAAAATGTTCGATAAAGAACCGGTCGGTGTAACTCCTCCTTACTTCGAAAATTTTTTCCCTTCCCTGTCCAAGTTCAAGGTCCCACGCTTCCTTTTCCTTAGGATTCTCACACATTTCCCACTCCCTTCCGAACCGGCCCTTGTTCCATCGGTCCTCGATGTCTTCGAAGATTCTTAAACCCACCAGATAGGGATTGATCGTGCGGGGACTTGTGGCCAGCACCCGGGCATTATAGAGGTTATAGTAACCATGCTCTTCCTCTTTGAGGAGCCGTTCCCTGAACAGGCGGTCCATGATCTTCATGTGCCAGAAAGTGGCCCACCCCTCGTTTATAATCTTGGTTCGCCTTTGGGGTGTGAAGTAGCGCGATTGATCCCGAATGACTGACAGGATGTCTTTCTCCCACTCTTTTAAGGGTTTGGGAGAATGGTTTATGATGTAAAGCAAGACATCGCACTCAGGCTCCGGAGGTGTTTTCCTGTTGTACTCTTCAGCAGAGAGTCGTTCTACTTTCTTTCTGGAGATCAGGTCATCGTATGGACCTGCGACCTCGGCTTTCCTCGAGTGCGTTGAGAGCCTCTCATGCTTTTGCTCTTCGTTTTCTTCTTTGATAAAGAAATCAGGATCGATGTTGAGCTCGATGCTCAGCCCTGTGTCCATCAGCCGCTCGACCTCCTCCAGACCGAAGCGCTTTTCGTATCTCTGAAAACGAATCGCAGCCTCTGAGGCCGCCGGAAGGATATCTCTTCGGGTGGGCTTGAAATGAAAGTTGTTTTTCATAAAGTCGTTGTGAGCGTAAACATGGGCCATGACCATCACCTGGACAGGGAAGGGATTGGTATTCATCAAATAGGCCCGGGAGGGATTGGAGTTGAGGACCAACTCGTACGGAATGCCGAATCCATGCTCATACTTGGTCTTTTCCCTCTCATAATCCCGGCCGAAAGACCAGTGGGAGAAGTTGACGGGAAAGCGGTAGCCCAAAACCTCTAACATCTTCTGGGCCGGGATGGCGTCAAACTCCTGCGGAAAGAAATCGAGGCCAAACTCCCTGGCTATCTCCTGGATTCTCTCATCAAATTCACTGAGGCGCTTCAGTTCTGGATCCATGGTCATCTCTCAAAATGGTCTGTCTTTTTTCAAGAACTCCTTGAGCGCGAGGTAGACATGGGATTTGTCCTTCAATACGGCCCCCACAAAAGGAGTGGACTCGTCGGTTCCGAAGAAGATCTCGAAGTCACTGTAGAATCTCTCGAATTCACTGTGGTAGAAATCCCGTTTTTTAATATGTAATTCTTTTGCAAAGGTCTGCATGAGACGAGAGGTAGTGTATAGATCCGCGCGGATTTCCCCATAACCAAGCATATTGATGCCCAATTGCATGAGTTTCCTGGCAGATGCCACGGTTTTCAAGGGTTCGAAGTCCTCTCCATCTGAAAAATGGAATGGATAGATGTTCCAACGGCTCGGGCTATATTCGGTCTCCACCAGGTGGATCGCAAGGTCATAGGCCGAGTGGCAAAAGGTCCCTCCGCTTTCCCCTTTGTGAAAGAACTCGTGCTCATCCACCAGTTTGGCCTCGGTGGTGTGGGCAATGAAGCGGATCTGTACACGGTTGTATATCTGCCTCAAGAATTCGACAAGCCAGAAGAAAAAGGATCGGGCCAGATACTTTTTCATGGTCCCCATGCTTCCTGATACATCCATCATGGCGAGGACCACTGCATTGGACTGATATTCCACATCTCTCTCAAGGGTTCGATATCTCAGATCCTCACTGAAAAGAGTGATGAAATCATCGGCTTCCTCCTCGAGATTCCTCTCCTGGAGCATCTTTTCGGCACGGACCAAATCTCCGCGGGCCATTGCGAGGGCCCTTCTGCAGGCCTCTTCCGAGTGGCCGGTCTTTTTCATCAATTCTCCCACAAAGGCAGCCGTGCGCTTGACGGCCTCTTTGAGGGTCCGCTTTTTGTCCAGATGGGCGATGATCCCCGTTTTCTCGATGCTGTCGTACTTCCATCCCTTGGGGATGGCTGTCTCGCTGAAGGCCTTCTTCTTTAGATTCGGAAGCCCGAGATCCTCCAGCATCATATCGATCAGTTCTTCGATATCGATTTCCGTCTCAAGAAAATCCACACCGGGCAGATCGCCGGGTTTTCCGGGATGACCGTGGGTGGGCTGGCGGCCAATGACGTCTCCTTTATCTCCCTTTCCCTGCCCCACACCGGTGCCCCCTGAGCGGTCACGCCTAAAAACGAACCGGTAGCTCTTGAGTCCACGGATGGGGACCTTCACTATTTGTCCCTTCTTGCGGGTAATGATGGAGGCGTCGCTGATAATATCGGCGATGTTTTTCTGGATGGACTCTCGGATCTTCTCCCGATGACGCGCTGCGTCCTTGAGTCCCCTCTGGGAAAGCCACCAATCCTGCTTCTTAACGGCCATTATTCCTCTTTTCTGAGGAGGTCGCCAACGAACTGAAGCAGACTCTCCGCACAAACAGGGCAATAACCCTTTTGCTGGAGGGCCTCCAGCGCATCCTGACGCCTCTTCATGGTCTTGGGATCTCTTCTTGTCTTGTCCGCGATTGTGAGTGAGACCACATTCTTGAGATCTCCTATCAGCTTTCGCTCGATGGCCTCCTGTAGTGGGGTATAGGTATTAAAGCTGAACTCCCTGCCCCGGTCTATCGCATCACTCTTGAAGACAAAGATCCCCTGGCGGAACTCCTTTTTAGTGTTCTCTGAAACGCCTATCATCTCTTCAATGCTACGCATAAGCTTCTCATCAGGCTCCTGCTCTTCACTAGTGATGGGATCCCTAATCTTTTTTTTCTGGCAGAAGGCCGTGGCGTTTTTCATGTAGTTGTCGAAAAGCGCCTCAGCCTGATCCTCATAGGCAAACAGGAACGCACGGTTGACTTCCTTTTTGGCGAGTTCTTTGAATTCACTCAGAACACTGTCTTTTTCTCCAATGAGGAGGTTTTGATATGTTGTTCTCTCCTCCTCGGTGAACCCGATGTGATGCTCGAAATTGGCCCTGAGAGCGCGAATGGTATCCAGCGGGTTGACGCAACCGGCAGACTCCTTTTCTCCAAGGGCCACATTGAGGGCGTTCACCACAAAGCGCGGGCTGATGCCCGACATGCCCTCTGCATTTTTTTTACCCTCCACGCGCAGTTGAACAAGATCTACCTGATCCTTCTCCTTTTCAGCCACAGGATCTCCGTTGTAGTACTTCATCTTCTTTACGACGTTCGGACAAAGCTGACTCTCTGTTAACCTGGTCAGTATCGCAAATTGAGCGGCCACATTAAGGACATAAGGGGCCAAGTGCATCTCGTGGAACTCGCTTCGCTCGATCAGCTTCTTATAGATCTTCTCCTCTCCTTTGACCTTGAGATTGTAAGGGACGAAAATCGGATACATTCTGTCATGAAGCGCCTCGTTTTCCTTGACGGACTTGAACTTGTCGAACTCCGTTTGGTTGGTGTGGGACAGAATGACCTCATCCACATAGATCTGAGGGAAGCCAGGGGCCTTGAGGACCTGCTCCTGGGCCACGGTAATGAGGATATAGTGGAACTTGATATCGCATTTGAGGATTTCAACGTACTCCACAAGTCCCCGGTTGGCAATTTCCAATTCCCCGTCGAGGCTGTAAGCCCTTGGGTCGGTCTCACCGTACCGGGTGATTTTCGAGAGGTCTACCCGCCCTATCAGCTCAGAGATATCCTGGTTCTTAGGGTCTGACGGCTGAAATGTTCCGATGCCGCAACGTGCCATTTCACTCAATTTGATGTGCACAACAGGGAATTCTTCCCATAGCACGTTTCCGTGCTCGTCTCGATACCGGTCGTTTTCAAGAAGATTGAAACGACACAAGGGGCAGAGGTCACCCTCAATCTTGACACCGACGATCTCCTCCCACTTGTGTCTCTGGCTCGTGGGAACCAGATGAAGGGGTTCCTCGTGTATGGGACAGCCCTTTATGGCATAGATAGGCGTGGGGTCCTGCTCCACACCGCGCTTGAGCATGGTGGCTATGGTGGATTTTCCACTGGAGACCGGACCCACCAGTATGAGAATCCGTTTGCCTGTTTCAGTCCTCCGGGCACCGGCCTTGAAGAGCTTCATAATGTCGTAAAGGGATTCCTCTAGACCGAATAGCTCATTATTGAAGAAATTGTAGCTCACCATATCCTCATAGTCGGGAAGCTTGATCATATCTTGGATGGGTTCGGTCCCCTTATGCATGATCATATTATAGACCCTGCCCGGCGCGAGCTGAGCTATACTCGGATGCTCTTTGACAAGCCTCATATAGTCCAGACAGGTTCCCTCCCACTGGATCTCCCTTTCTTCCTTTCTGGATTCCTCAATGAGTTTTCGGAAATTGTCCTTAGACATACCTTCCACCCCCCTTTATTCTATTGTTTACGAGAGCTTCCCTTCGCCCCCTA
>JAFDHF010000108.1 GCA_019308905.1 Deltaproteobacteria bacterium | reverse complement strand
TCGTGGGGAAGGGGCAGGAATTCCCCACCCGAGAAGCCTTGACTAGAATCCGTTCCGTGCTATCTTGTCTAAGGCCGATATGTTTTAAAGGCCGGAAGGGCGTAAGGAAGAGGCCGTCTTCAGGCACAGGGCTACTCGAGGGCGGTTTTATTTGCCACCAAGGGGGTGATCGACATGAGAATCGCGATTCTTGGAGCTGGAAACGGCGGAAAGGCGGCGGCCGCGGATCTCACCCTGGCCGGGCATACCGTAAGTCTCTTTGAGTTCCCGAGGTTTGACGAGAATCTCAGGGATATTCGAGACACAGGCGGACTCGCTCTGGTGGGCGCAGGCCGGCAGGGTTTTGCCAAACTGGACAGGGTAACTACGAGTATTGAAGAGGCCCTGGAAGGGGCTGAGATGATCCTCCCTGTCCTTACGGCCTTCGGCCACGGGGAAGCGGCTCGAGCCTGTGCCCCCCACCTGGTCGACGGGCAGACGGTTGTTTTGACCCCGGGTTCGAGCCTCGGCAGCCTCCACTTCTACCGTATCCTGGAAAAAGAGGGCGTGAAGGCCGACGTCGGAATCGGTGAAGTACACACCCTGCCCTACGCCGCACGGCGGGCCGATGGAGAAATCCGCATCCTGCTCGGCGTAAAGAAGCTGTGGCTGGCCGCCTTTCCTGCAAGGAACACACCGGACGTGCTTGAGAAATTCAGGTCTCTCTATCCCGTAGCCGAACCCCAGAAGAACATCCTCGAGGTGGCCTTGAACAACGGAAACCCCGTCACCCACCCGGTGCCGTCTCTGCTCAACGCGGGAAGGGTCGAATACTCAGGGGGTGAATTCTATCTCTACGCGGAGGGAATTACACCCCATGTGGTCAACGTCATCGAGGCCGTTGATGAGGAGAGACTCGCCCTGTGCAGAAGGCTCGGCTACCCGGAGATATCCACTTTGGATCGCCTGTACCTCACGGGTTACAGCATTACCAAGGCGTCTCTCTACCAAGCCTACCGTACGAGTCCGGCCTTTTGCGGCGACTTTCCTCCCAAGGGGCCCGACAGCGTCATGCATCGATACTATACAGAAGAGGTTTCTTACGGCCTGGTCACGTGGTCCAGCCTGGGCCGTATGATAGGGGTGGCCACGCCCACCATCGATGCTCTCATCCTCTTGATTTCAAAACTTCACAAGAGGGATTACTGGACCGGAGCAAAACGTACCATGGAGGCTTTAGGTATCTCCGGCATGACCATAGAGGAGTTGAATGCCTACCTGGAGACCGGCAGCAACTGAGGTCTCAGACATAGACCATTCAAGCCTCGGGAGAGTGTGATTCAGGGAAGAGAGGTATTCCGATGAAGCGTATCGAATTCATGTACCTTTCCCAAGAAGACGTCATGGGGCTCAATCTGGGTCTGGGAGAGATCATCGATCTAGTGGAACAAGGCCTGAGAGAACACGGACTCGGCAGAGTGGAGAACCCTCCAAAACCGGGGATCCATTCCAAGGCAAACTCGTTCATTCACGCCATGCCGGCCTACTACAGGGGCCTGAACATCGGGGGGATGAAATGGGTCAGCGGCTACCCTGGCAACAGGGAACTCGGGCTTCCCCAGATCCTGGGCCTCATGGTACTCAACGACATGGATACGGGGTTGCCGGTATGCGTTATGGATTGCCGCTGGATAACGGCCATGAGGACCGCCGCGGTGACGGCGGTGACCGCCAAGTACTGTGCTCGAAGAGACTCGAGCATCGCAGGCATCATCGGTGCCGGGGTCCAGGGACGGTATAATCTACTGGCACTCAAGCAGGTCTTGCCGGGTATAAGAAAAGTGAAGGTCTTCGACATCAACCGAAAGGCAGCAGAAAAATACAGAGACGAACTCTCCCGGAGAACCGATGTGGAAATCTCCATAGGCGACGACGTGGAGAGCGTGGCAAGGGACACGGACGTTCTCCTCACCGCCACCCAGAGACTGGAGAGGCCTCTTGTCAGAGAAGAGTGGTTCGGCAAGGGCTGCCTGGGCTTCGGGCTGGAAGCGAGCCGTGCCTGGTACGGGGAAGCGATCTTGAAGGCCGATAAGTTCATCACCGACGACTGGGAACAGACAGAACATTTCCACGCCCAGGGGGCTTTCCCGGACGGCCTGCCAGAGCTCTATGCCGAGTTGGGTCAAATCGCGTCACACCAGAAACCGGGCAGGGAAAACCCTGAAGAGAGGATCCTCGCCATCAACATCGGACTCGCCCTGGAAGACGTGATCGTCGCCAACCGGATATACCAAATCGCCCGAGAGAGAGACAACTATGCCCGTCTGGTCTTGATGGAAAAGGACTTCTAGCCCGTGAATTGAGGACACCGGACAGAGCGGATACCGAGCCCGTGAGGAGGGATGCCCGGCCTCCGGCTCCGGAGCAAGGTCTCTTTACTTCCCTCCTCCACGATCGATCTATTCCTGGGTATTTTTCGCCTTGTATACACCCCTCTCCTTCTCCGCTTCCTCGATGATCGATCGAATGGTGGATCGCACATCATCGGGGAGCTCGGGTACCTCGTGTGTTTCAAGGACATGCCTGGCCTGTTGGAGGGCCTTCTGATAGATGTCCGTACCCGCGGCTTCCCAGTCGGAACGCATCCTCCGGTCGATCAAGCGGGCCTGGGATTGGGACCGCATATGGTTGTAGGTGGTCTCGTGGGAAAGGTAATCGCTGAATATGCCCACCTCCTCGATGGTATCCAGGGAGAGAGTCTCGTCATTGACCTGTATCCCGCCCACCGCGTGGAGGATCATCCCGGCCACCTCGTTGTCCAAGACCAGTTGGGCCAAGTCGAAGGTGATTCCCATTTCCAGCATGCCCAGCCCGTAGATCACGTTGGCCCCTGCCAACGCCGGTAACAGACCGGTTATCGTCTTCTCATGCCCAGCCTGGTAGTCGGTGATTTTGGTATCTCCCTACCCACCGGCGACAAAGCAGGGCAGCTGGTAGTACTGCGCCAGCCGTGCCACACCGGCGCTGATCATGCCGAGTTCAGGGCATCCAACAGATGAGGTGGCCGCCCTCAGATCCAATGGACAGGTCGAACTCCCGTAGACAAAAGGCGACCCCTTGCAGGTCAGTTGATTCAGGACGAGGCTCGAAAGAACCTCGCAGTTCTGCAGAACAAGGGTCCCTGCCAGGTGGATGGGAGCCGACCCTCCTGCCATGGCCATTCCTATGATGTTGACGGCAAGGCCGTTCCTGGCCGCCTCCATGATTATCTCGCAGTGGTGTCTGACGAGCTTGAGGGGGCTCACCGGGCATGTCACAAAGGTGAGCAAAGGGCGTTGTTTCAGCCTCTCCTTGCCTCCCACGATGGCAGAGAGGATCTCCACGATCTTCCTTGCCAGATAGCCGTCCTGGGGGCCCAGCCAGTGATGCTTGGTCGTATTCGTCAGGGAGGCCTCGGCATTATGGAGGGACTGGACCGCAGGGGGCTTGTCATGAGAGCACATGGCCCTTTCATAGGTGGCGATGTTGTCCAGGTAGTCGATGAGGCGAGCGGCCTTTTCCGTGTCCGCCTTGACCGACTTACGGTACTCGCCGGTGTAGGGGTCGACAAACATGATCCCCTCGCCGAAATTGGTGAAGGAGACCCGATTATGCTCCAGGACAATATCCCTGTCAGGGGTGCGACCACAGGCGACAAAGGTTTCCGGCGCCGAGCGGATCGAGTCTTCCACCAGATAGGGTGGTATCTTGACGATCTTCTTTTTCGGATCCACAAGGGCTCCCGCGCTCCCGAACACCTCCAGAGCCTCCTCGTCTTCGACAAAAACACCCGTCTTCTGAAGCGCTTCGAGTGTTGCCAGGTGAATCTCATAGACCTCATCGTCGGTCAAGGTGTTCAGGCTGAACCCCCCACTGTGCCGTTTACCTGCCTTCAATTGACGCTTCATACGTTCCACCTCCCCTCTGTTCTCTCTTCTCCCGAGCCCGCCCTCGCAGGCCCAGAGCCCTCGACTGGGCCAGAGGCCTGATCATATCAGAGAATCTCCACACTGCCCTCTACTGCCGACTCCGCAAAGGAGGCTCTAACGGATCCTGACGCCCTGTCTTTCCAGTGCCTTCTGAACCTTGGAGACATCGACCCCTCTGCACTCAACATTCTCCTTTAGCGAAACCGCGGCAGCCACCCCTGCCCCCTGGCCCGTAACAGTGCAACACATCATCTGGCGGGTGGCTGCATGGGAGATTTTGTCTCCTGCCACACACCGACCGGCAACCAGGAGGTTCTCCACCTTCTTTGGGAGTATGATGCCATAGGGAACGTGAAAGTATCTCCCAGTGGTAGGGATGATTACCAGGCCGTATGCGTCGAGAAATTCCGGAAATATGCCGATAGAATCCTCAAAACGTGCTTCGTTTCTCACGTCCTGTTCGGTAATATTATACTTGCCGATTATCTTTCTCGATTCCCTGGTGCCCAGAGACGAACCAAAGGTCCTGAGTTTGGCCCTTTCGAATCCAGGAGCATACTTTCTCAGGGCCTCCAGACACCACATGGCATGCTGCCTCCCTTCCATCTCCGCCCTAGTCAGGTCCCAGACGTCCGTGGGATCTATACCCAGGACACGAACCGCATTTATGTGCTTGGCCTCTCCTTCCTCGGTGAGACTATGCCAGAAAGCCTCTATCCATATGTCCTCAGGGATCTCACCGGCCTCTCTGGCCTTCCTGAAAGGTTCGTCCATATAAGGGCTGAAAAGATCGTCCTCTTTCCCAGAGGTCTCTCTTGCCCAGTCGCGCAAGCGGGGACGGAGTTGCTCCACGTATTGGAGAAATCTCTCGACGTCGACCCCGCTGCACCCGAAGCTCACCGTCACAGACATGAGCTCCTGCTTTGAGGCTTTGCGGTGTGGAGCGCCTGCGTGGTAGGCTATGTCCGCATCACCCGTAGCATCGATAACTCTCTTGGCCAGTATGGCCTGCCTTCCGGATTTGCTTTCCGTGATGACCCCCTTGATGGTGTTTCCCTCCATGATCGTATCGACGGCAAAGCAGTGAAGAAGAGGGACGATAGCTGCCTCCTGCACCATCTTGTCGGCCACATACTTGAAATAGTCGGCATCGAGATACTCCCCCAGGGATTCATAGTCCCTGTGGGTTCCCCCCATCTCCTTGGCGCGTCTTTCAAACTCAACACCTATCCCTCCCGCCTCAACCGTCCCCTCATGCCTGTACCATGCGATAGACTCTACCTGAGCCTGGGTGATATTCCCTCCAAAGCAACCATATCTCTCTACCAGCATGGTATCCACGCCTTCCCTGGCCGATGCCAGAGCAGCGGCCAGGCCCCCGGGACCGCTTCCCACCACCAGAACATCCGTCTCCGCCATAACAGGAACGGTTCTCGACGGCTCTTTGATCTCTTTCACTTCTTCTCACCTCCAGTTAGGATTGTCGCCCCCCTTCGGGCCGGCTCGACCAGCTAACCCATGCTTCCCTCAAAGGGGGGGAAGCGCTTCATCAACAAAGGCTCTGTGCGGGACAACTCTCTTCTGCTTACCAGCCGGGAAGAATTACGAAACCGCCATCAGGTCCCTCTTCACGTTAGCTGCCACCGCGAATATAGCAGAGTTCAGACACAAAGGTCAACGGCCCGGATGGATGTGGCCGCGGCCCATCTTTCCAGGGTGGATGGTCTTCCTTAACGACTCCCGACCTGGAGATTCAGTCCCTCCCAAAGAAGAGGTCTTGCAATCTCTTTTTGCCAAAAGGGACCTCCTATCTTTTCGCCTCTGAGGCCTCTCCTCCGTGTTCCGAGCCGTTTGTGCTACCAGCGGAGTCAGACTGGCGAGGGCTTTTCTGGGTGTGGGGAGGCGAGTTTACCCCATGGCTTGGCCAGTAAGGAGGGCTTTATGTGGGTATTTGGGCTCGAGGCGAGGAATTTCACCCGAGGGTGGTATATTTTCATCATAAAACGTTGATATCAAAAATAAATGTGGCGATCTCCTCTCTGTTTTGGTACCATGGGGTCAGCAACAAACAAAAGCCGAAGGGTAACTCCCCACCCTGTCTGGCGATGGTTATGAGTTCACGGCGACGTTCACCTCCTGGGTTTTGGTTTTTCTTTTTCTGCGTTGTGGGGTCGACTCATCGATTGTCAGAGGTTCTGGTA
>JAFDHF010000107.1 GCA_019308905.1 Deltaproteobacteria bacterium | reverse complement strand
GGCGCACCCATTCATCTATTTCGGAGAGCTTGAAACGAAAGAGGCGTCCTACCCGGTGAGCGGGAAGCCCCTTTTCATCAATCCACCGATAAACTGAATCCTTGGCCACCCCCAGATGGGTGGCCACATCCTCGACACCTACCCAGCGTTCCTCAGTGGCCATTTCTTGCCTCGTCGTTTCGTATCTATGAGATACCTATTGGTGCCAACAAAACCAAACGAAAACATATCAAACAGGACCGTTCCTATCAAGGACAAAAACTGATCTGCCATGTGCCGCCTTAAAGTGGGAGACACCGCCCGACCAGGCTATCTCGACCACACACCGTTCTGCAGTAGCCTCCAACTGTGCTGGCCGGCTTTTGCGGCATAGAGCCAAGTCGGAGCTGTCCGCCCATCACTACATACCAGAACCGGGACCCGTCTGTAGAGGCTCGGACCGCCCGCGTGGAAGCCCTTAAGGCGGTCGATCCGTCGTCGTTCTCCGAACTATGACGGGACAAGTGGCCGGCAGGCGGGTCTCGGGATCGTCGAAGGTCAGAAGTTCGCCGCCTGGCTGTGCTGGGCACGGCAGACAGGTACAGGGGCCCCAGCGGTCGCCTGGGGCGCCGTTCTCCCCGGGCTCGGGGTGTGCGGCGCGTGCGGCGAACTCCGCGGCCAGGCGCGCCTGTGTGGCCACGTCGGCGAGCGGGTCGCTTGTGCCGTGAAACCGCGCCAATAGGCGGACCGACATTCCTGAAGAGCCGACCGGACCTTTCAAGAAACCCTCTCGCGCAAACACCTCTTCGCCCCGAAGACTCCCCTATCCGTCTCGGCGGTGCTGCTGGTCAAGATTTCAGTGGAGCTCACCGGTTCATCTCCCTCTTTCGAGAAATCCCAAGCCATGGGCGGCACAGAGGGAAGCAATCGACGGGGCAACGTCCTCCCTTTTCCGGCTCGCCGCTGGCCTGGCTACGCCGGTGCCCAGTATCCAGGTCCCACACTGTGAGCGGGACGGCACTCCGGCCTTCAGAGCCTGCCTCGCCCTGACGAGCCGTTGCTCGAACGACTGCTGGACCAGGCAACCATCAGGCGCCCCTGTCGTTGCCGAGTCGTTATTGCCGGTAGCTTTCATCCTTCCGCCTGTCGGCCTCATCGTGGAAGGGGTGGCTCGTGCAAAACGCGTGCTGATCCAAGTAGTCAATAGACGGAGCGGCGCAGTCTCCCTCCTATTTCACCTTGAGGGCAAACCATTCCATCGCCCCAGGAGTGGCTTTCCACGCCGCACTGTTTCCGTCGGCATAGACCACTGCCTCGTTGTCGTCACCGAAGCCGCAGTGACCGGGGAGGGCGCGAGGCATCTTCTTGCGACCAAGCAAATAGGAAGGCACATGGCGGTTCTTGTCGAGTGCCGCCCTCAGCGATTTGTCGGCGGTCGGGGAGTCGCCGTATTTTCTGAAATCCAGGAGCGCCCTGGCGTATGCCCAGGCAGCCGTAAAGCTTTCTTCATACCGTTCAAAAAGCTCTTCTGCGTCTTCGTCGCGGCCAAGCTCAATGAGGCACGGCATCAAGAGGTAAGGTAACGGATACCCTGATTGTCGTTGGGGTTGAGCCGCAGCATGTCCCAGTAGTGCTCGACGGCCTCTTCACGCTGGCCAGCCTCCCAGAGGCTTTGGGCCAAACCGGCACGGGCACGCATATAGGGCCGAGTCTTCAGGATGCCCCAGAAGTATCCCATGTCTTGTCTGAACGCCTCTTGACCGAGAGCACGCTCGCCCGCCTCGACTCCCTTCCGGTAGAGATCTATGACCTCTTCAAGCGATTCCGCAGCTTCTTCGGCGAGAAGATTGTAGGCATCGGCACAGTCCCCGGAAACCTCCAGCGCCTTCCTGGCCAGGGCCACAGCCTGCCGGCGTGTGGGGGTCTCCCAGGCCTGATACATGATCTCCTGGGCCTGGTCGACGGCGCTTCGCTTGCCTCGGCCCATACCGCCGATGTCGGCCAGCAGACCTTCCATCGACCGCAGCAGAGCTCGAAATTCCACTGGAGCCGACCTGGGAGGTCCTTGCTTGGTTTTCTTCTTTGCCGGTCTTTTCTTCCTCGTCCGCTTTTTCTTGCTCACTGGATTTCCCCCAAACCGGTTCACGACCGAATCCCGGATCTTCGGGCCAGCTCCAGCGCTTCACGAGCCTCGTCCAGGTTCGGCCCCGGTTGACCATCGCCCGGGTATCGGATGTACACAACGTATGGGCTCAGCAGATCCCCCTCCCGCCTTCATGTCTTCCTCGGCCCTGGAGGGCCACTGCCGGACGATTTCGCTCTTGACCTCCTCAGGGCACCCTCATGGATCACCCCGCCGTACTCGTCGGTCGGGTGCGCAATGCCACCAACGACAATCTTTCCGTCCTCAGACCACCCGGTTGAGATCGCGATCACGTCGAAGGGATAACCAAACCAGCGGGGCATTTCTCTGAGCCGCACGCAGACAGGACCGTCGAACAAGACGAGGTGGAAAACGAAGAACGAGAGAATCCGGAAGGAGTGTTCTTGGACGCCGGGCCGAACCGTCGGGGTTGTACAGAGGCCGAGGACTTCTTTTCCTGCCGGAAAGCCGATCACCGCGCCTGCCTTGCCAAAAGCCCAAAGCAAATCAGGGGAAACGGTCGGTCGTCGCCTCCCGTTTCCCCCAACCCTATTTTCAACCTACGAGCCCCGGGAGGTTCGTGGTTTTCGATCTGGCTCCCCGGGCAGGACTCGAACCTGCAACCTAGTGGTTAACAGCCACCCGCTCTGCCGATTGAGCTACCGAGGATCAATCACCATGTATATGTAAGCGCAATTTTCGAAAAAAATCAAGTACGATGTGGCCCTTGTTTGCGGGTAGCGGCTTGAATCGTCTTGATTTGTAAGGTTGTTTCTCGGCTCTCAATGGGGAAACCCTGGAGCCTGCGCTTCCCGCGGCCCGCCGCGAATCACCTGGAGACAGGGGGCTTGGCAATCCTCGGAATATCCATTATCCTGAGAAAATCATCGAGGCGTCGCGAGAAACAAGGAATTTCCCTCTTGCCGGGGAGTGCCATGGGGGTAAAAAGGAGGGGGGTGCACATGAAAAGGATCGGAGTTCTTGGGTTGATCGTTTTGATCTTCGGAACGTGTCTCGCCATCGTCCCGGAAGGAAAGGGGCAGCCTGTCGTCGACAACAGGATCTGCATCGACTGCCATTCGAAGACCAACCCCGGGATCGTCTCGAGCTGGAACCAGAGCAGGATGGCATGGTCGGGGGTCACCTGCATAGACTGCCACGGCTCTGATCACAAGAGCGGGGACGACGCCTTTCGGATAAGCATGCTGGTCGGCCGGGTCTGCGAGAGGTGCCACCAGGAAGAGGCCAGGCAGTTCCACGAGGGCAAGCATGCCGGGGCATGGACCTCCGTGTACGCCCTTTCGGATGTCGAAGCCTTGCCCGTGGAGTTGGTCGAGGGCGAGCAGGGGTGTGGAGGCTGCCACGCGATCGGCCGCTGGGACGGGGGATGCGACTCCTGCCACACCCGCCACACCTTTTCCAGGGAAGAGGCCCGCCAGCCCACGGCCTGCCTTCCATGCCACGGGGGGATAAACCATCCCCAGTACGAGATATGGCAGACCTCCAAACACGGCGTGGTCTTCGAGGTGAGCAAGAAGGGACGGGGCCCCACCTGCCAGACCTGCCACATGCCGAGGGGCAATCACGGCGTGAGAACCGCGTGGAGCCTCCTCGGCCTCCGTGCGAGCGGCACAGACTCCGAGTGGGCCGAATCGCGAAGGACGATACTCCGCTGGCTCGGTCTCATAGACGCCGCAGGCAAACCCACGGCCAAACTCGACGGCCGGAAGGCCCGGGGCATCGTCCTTCTTTCCTACGAGAAGTGGAAGGAGCAGAGAGACCGGATGGTGGAGACCTGCGCCAGATGTCACAGCAGGCTCTTTGTCCTCGAGAAGATGGGAGAGGTGGACAGCATCATCAAGAAGGCCGACAGGCTCATGGCAGACGCCATTCTCCTCGTCCAGGGGCTCTACCAGGACGGGATTCTCCCGAGACCGGAGTCCGCGCCTCCCTGCTGCCCCGACCTGCTCGGCTTCCACAGGCCGCCCAATCCCCTGGAGGGGAAGCTTGTGGTCATGTTTCTCAAGTACCGGCTGATCATGCTTCACGGGGCCTTCCACAACAACCCGGACTACACCACCAACTACGGGTGGGTCAAGCTGAAGGAGGGATACCAGGAGATCGCAGAGGCGGCCGGAAGTCTCAGGGCCGGGCAGCCGGCCAACAGCGACTGACAACCCGGCACCTTGCCCACCAGGCCCGCTACGGACCCCCTGAGCCCTCCCGGAGGCGGCCGCCCGCCCTGAGAGGCGGCCCCTGCATGGAGAGAGGCCTTTCGAGGCCGTTTTCCAGGAGGAGCCTGTCGTCGGCGAAGAGCTCGAGGGTCGGCCCGTCGGCGACGATCCTGCCCATGCTGAGCAGGATCGTCCGCTCGCACAGATCCATGACCAGGTCGAGGTCGTGGGTCGCCAGGATCTTGGAGTGGTGAAACCTGCCGAGAAGCTCGATCAGTTGTCTCCGGGAACGCGGATCGAGGTTCGACGACGGTTCGTCCATGACGAGGATGTCCGGGTCCATGGAGATGACCGATGCGATCGAGACCGAGCGTTTCTGCCCCTCGGACAGCCTGTGGGGAGGGCGATCCTTCAGATCGAGGCAGCCGACCTGCTCCAGGGCCTTGACGGCCGCCTCCTCCGCGTTCTCCCTTGTCCAGCCGAGATGGAGGGGCCCGAAGGCCACGTCTTCGAAGACGGTCGGCATGAAGAGCTGATCGTCCGGGTCTTGGAAGAGAAAGCCGATCTTTTTCCGGAAATCCCTGGCAGTCCTCTTCGAGAGAACGACCTCTCCGATCCTGATCTTTCCCCTGGCGGGCATGAGGGTCCCGTTGATCTGGAGGAGGAGCGTCGACTTGCCCGCGCCGTTGGCCCCGACGATACCCACGGATTCCCCGTGCAGGACCCGGAAAGAGATGCCTTCGAGGGCGCGGGTCCCGTCAGGGTAGGTGTAGTGGACGTCCTGGAGCTCGATTATGTGATGACTCATGGGCGTCTGCTCCCTCTATCCGAACGCCCTGAGGGCGAAGGCGCCGAAGATTTCGCTTATGTTGTAGAGGCGGAGCACGGCAAACAGGCAGAACCACACCAGAAGGAAGGCCGCATCTCCACCGGCGAATGTGAGCCTCCTCAGGGTCCGGATCTCCCCGTCAAAGCCCCTGTTGCCCATGGCCTGGTAGACCCTTTCGGCCCGGCCCATGGTGCGGAGAAACAGCACCCCGAGGATCTGGACGAAGAGCCTCAGGCCCGGCCCCTTCCCCCCGAAGCTCCGCACGGCCACCGCGCGGGTCATCCTGAGGGCCTCCTCCGTGAGGACGAAGATGAAACGGTAGAGAAACATGAGCTGCACCACGAAGAGCCTCGGCACCCTGAGGCGGTCCAGGGCACTGCACACCCCCGGGAAGGAAGTCGTGGCGACAAGGATCAGGGCCGCACCCACGGTGAGGACGAACCTGATCATGACCGATGCGAACGACACCCATCCTCCCGTGACGGCCAGGGGACCGAGGCGTACGAGCACCTCGCGGTCGAGAAAAGGGTTGAAGATCCCGATGACCAGGGCAAAGGGAGAGACGAGGACAAGCTTCCTGGCAAGGAAACCCAGGGGCAGGTCCGCCATGGAGACCATCACGATGGGGAAGGAGAAGAAAGGGATCAGACCGGCCACGGTGTACTTCGGAAAAGAGACCACGGTCACGATGAAGGCCAGTGTGACAACCAGCTTGGCCCTGGGATCGAGCCGGTGGATGGCCGTGTCGCCGTAAGAGAGGCTGTCGAGCCGTCCGAGGTCAAGAAGCGCCGAGTCGAAAGAGGACATGGGCTCACCCTCCAAGGGATGGCTTGGCCTTGATACGGGCAAACCGGGCGGACGGGGCGGGATCCTAGGATGTTCCCCTTGCCCGCCTCCGCAGGAACAGCCCGACCAGGACAGAAAGGCCAAGGGTCATCACGGAGCCGACGATCCCGGCGACGGTGGTGCCGGAACTGACCGCAGGCCAGGTTCCGCCCTCCTCGCCACGCTCCTCGCCCACGGGCTCCTCTTTCCTGAATCCGTAGTCGGGGAGAATAGCTGTCTTTTCCTGGGCGGCCTCCAGGGCCGGAATGATCCCCCGGGCGGGCGCGGGCAGGTCCGGCTTACCGTAGATCTTCGTGATCGACCACTCGAGACCGTCCGGATGGGTGGAGGCGAACCACGAGAGAATACCGCCGGTGACCAGAGCCGCCGCGGCCAACCCGATCAACACCTTGCGGATCGAAACCCCGCCGAGCGGTCTCGCCGTGGCCGCTGATTGGAGAATCTCGGGACGGGTCTTCCTCACGAAGGCGATCAACCCCGCCGTCACGAACCCCTCGACCAGGCCGATGGCCATATGAATCGGGAGCATCAGGAGCACGAAGGTCAGGAAGGGGAGTTCGCTGATGCCGGAGAGGAGCGTCTCTATGACCACGCTCAGCGGACCGAGCTGCATGGCCGCAAGAACCGAGACCAGGGCCGCCAGGGTGGCCCTTCCGGGCGTGGGGTCCTTCCCGGCCAGCGGCTTGTAGATGAGGGGATAGGCGACAAAGCACGCCCAGAAGCCCATGTTGAACACATTGCACCCGAGCGCGAGAATCCCCCCGTCACCGAAGAAGAGGGCCTGGACGACCAGCACAGAGGCCAGCGTGAGGAAACCCGCATAGGGCCCGAGCAAGACGGCCAGAATCATCCCTCCGGCAAGGTGGCCGCTCGAACCCGTGCCTGGAATGGTGAAGTTGATCATCTGGGCGGCAAAGACAAAGGCCCCGAGGATCCCCATGAGGGGTATCTTCTTCTCGTCCGCCTCTTGCTTGAGTTTCCTGGCGCTGTATGCGACGGCGGTGCCGGAAACAACCCAGAAGGCAGCACCCACAGAAGGCGAGAGCAGAGCATCGGCCATGTGCATGAGAGCCCCTCCTCCTTGATCCACGACCGGACGAAAACCGGGAATCAGTTCCGGTGTTACGACTTCTGTCTTTGTAACACACCGGCGGGCAAAAGTCAACCACCGGATTTCGAATTTCCACATCAGAATGGGATCGACAGGCCCTGTGGCTATGGAATCAGCCCGAGCTCCTCCAGGGAGGCCCTGAGGGCCGCCTCTTCGCCCGGGGAGAGGCTCCTGTGGGGTTCTCTCACGGTTCCCGCTTCCACCCCCCGGAAAGCGAGGGCCTTCTTGAAAAGGGCGATGTCACCGTCCCCTGTCGCCTCGACCAGCCTGTCTATAAAGGCCTGGTGCTCCCGGCTCTTTCCCAAGTCACCCTTTTCAAAGGCCCTGTAGATCCGGACAAAGGGCTCGGGGAATGCAGAAGCGGTACCGGATACGATGCCCCGCGCCCCGGAAAGCAGGACAGGAAGAATCAGGGAATCGCATCCCACAAACACCGGGCACCTGTCTCCCGCGGCCCGAACGCAGTCCCGCACCCGGAACAGGTCGGAGCTGCTCGTCTTGAGGCCCACGATCGTCTCGATCTCGTCTATGAGCCTCCGGAACAGGGCCGGGGTGAGATCGTTTCCGGTACAATCCGGAATGTCGTAGACGAACAGGGGGAACCCGGGGACTCCGTCGGCTATCCTCGCGAAGTGCCGGAATATCTCCTCCTCGTCGAGGCGATAGTAGTAGGGCAGTACGACTCCCGCGGCGTCGGCCCCGGCATCGCGGCAGTGCCTTGTCAACTCGATCGTCTCCCGGGCCGTTATGCAACCGGTCTGTATGATGACCTTGACTCTCCCGTTCACACGGGCGACCAGGTCCCCGGCCATCGCCTTTCTCTCCGGAACGGACAGAACCGGCCCCTCCCCTGTCGTTCCCAGCGCGAAGAGACCGTCGACCCCCTTTTCGATCAGGAAGTCGCAGTAAGGGCCAAGGGGCTCCGGATCGACGGCGTTCCCCCCATCCTTCATGGGTGTGACGATCGCGGCTATGACACCCTTCCATTCAGGCATGACTCGGTTCCTCCACGCCCTTTTCCGCCGCCCCTGAGGGCTTTCCGGCCCGCTCCGATCGGACCTCGTCCCCTGTGCAGGACGGCCCCCGCCTAGTCAGCCGTCGTAGCCCGCCAGCCGGGGTATCCAGAGGACCGTATCAGGCAGGTACGTGACCAGGAAAAGGGCTATCAGCTCAAAAGCGATGAATATCATCATCTCCTTGAATACCTCGCCCAGGGGTGTTTCGCTGATCGCACTGGTGATGAAGGCCGTCTCGCCGAAAGGCGGCGTATCGAGGGCGATCATCAGGTTGAAGACCGTGACCACACCGAAATGG
>JAFDHF010000106.1 GCA_019308905.1 Deltaproteobacteria bacterium | reverse complement strand
TTTGAAACATCTTGTTCACGACTTCTGGTTATTTGGCCCTCTAGCTTCTTGATTGGGAAGGCTCTGGGGTTTCGTATAGCACACGCCACTGGGATTGTCAATTGGGAGATGTTCTGGTGGGATAGGAGTTTAAGTGCCTGAAGGCCCATACCTCTCGGCTGCAGTCGATATTTTCCCTACAGGGCATCACGCCCACATGGTTGCCGACTTCAGAAGACGGTTCTGGGTATCTCTGATAATCACGATTCCGGTTCTGATCCTCTCCCCGATGGTTCAGAGGGTTCTGGGCCTGGGGGGCTCCATACGATTCACCGGTGACTTGTACATCATCTTTGCCCTCTCTTCCATCATCTTTTTCTACGGCGGATATCCGTTTCTAAAGGGCCTCATCGATGAGCTGAAATCGGGACACCCTGGCATGATGACCCTAATCGCGATTGCCATCACCACCGCCTACGTATATAGCAGTATAGTCGTATTCGGTCTTAGCGGGAAGATATTCTTCTGGGAGCTCGCCACCCTGATCGATATCATGCTCGTGGGCCATTGGATCGAGATGAAGTCCGTGATGGGTGCTTCCCGCGCCCTTGAGGAGCTGGCCAAGCTCATGCCCTCGAATGCCCACAAGGTGATGCCGGACGGTAGTGTTAAGGATGTGCCCATAGATGAACTTAACGTGGGTGATCGGTATCTCGTAAAACCCGGGGAGAAGATACCTGCTGACGGTGAAGTGGTCGAGGGGCAGACCTCGGTCAATGAAGCCATGCTTACCGGAGAATCAAATCCGGTGTTTAAACGGGCGGGCGCTAAAGCCATAGGGGGGTCCATCAACGGTGAGGGTTCGATTACCGTCGAGGTTCAAAAGACGGGAAAGGATTCCTTTTTGTCGCAGATGATAGCCCTGGTAGAGGAGGCACAGCAGAGCAAGTCGAAAACTCAGGATTTGGCCAACCGCGCCGCCTTTGAAAGGGGGAGGAACATCCAGGCGATCATATTCGATAAGACGGGAACCCTTACCGAAGGGAAATTCGGGGTTACAGATGTAATTACTCTTTCAGAGAGAATCAAGGAAAATGAACTTCTCCAATATAGGGCATCACCGACGACCATGGCCCTGTGCTCCTAAAGATCACCCCCATGGACCCGCGGCTTTCTTGTAGAATCTCAAGAACCGAAAAACCAGGGACTTTCCATAGCGCCCCCCAATTCTCGGACGCCTTATCATCCCTGTTCAAAGCGGCCGGATACCGATGAGGCGCGGCAACCCGGAAGCCGATCTATTTATCCGTAAACTCCGGGTAGAGCTTTTTCATACACTCCGGGCAAAGAGAATGAGAGAACTTGGCGTTCGTCTTCTTGCTTATATAAGCCTCTATTTGCACCCAGTTCTCTTTTCCCTCAGGGTCCGTTCCCTCGAGTCTTATTCTCTTGCAGTTAGCGCATATTGGCAGGATACCTTCCAACCTCTTGATATGGGAATAAGCCTTTTCGAGTTCATCGATCTTTTTCTTGAGTTGTCTTTCTCTATTGTCAAGGGAGACGATCATGGAGTTAAACGCTTCAGAAAAATCCCCCATGAAGTCGACCCTCTGACTATAATCGCCTTTTGCAACCTGTTCAGCCTGCCACGTGAGATGAAGCAAGCGGGAATGTAATTCCTTGAAAGGGGATGCCAGAAAATTATCTCGCGAACACCTTATCTCTTCTATTTCCCCCTTCGACAATGGGACAATGAAGTCATGTATCTCTTGCATGAAGTCGATAAGTTGATTCAGACGTCTTGCAAGGTTTTCTTTGCTTTTGTCACCGATATCTCCTGTGTCCACCTTGTCCGGAATCCTACCCTGCAGGAGGGCGGCTAGCCTTTCGGCTATTTCTTCAATCATTTCGCCTTCCTTTGCTGCCTTACATCGAAACGGCATACCCTGTCTCCGCTTGCCCAACAGTCGATCTCTTTTGCATCAAAAGACTTTCCAGTGTAAGCTTCCATGATGCCTGCGATGAAGCCCTCATCATATTGACAAACCACCTCACCGACAGGTGGCAGGCCGGAACAATCAAGGTCTTCAGCGACCGTTAATGTGAATCTCATATTCTCAGAATCGGCTTTCTCAATTCGAAGAATCCCTATGGCCTGCTCTTTGAGTACACTTTGCAGCTGAGATACAAATTCGTTGAAATCGAGCTCCCGGTTCAGCATATTCTCACAGAATTGCTTTCCGGCAAGCCTGCCCGCCTTGATGATGATATCGTTTGCCCTATTTACACCTAACTCGGTTATCATCACATCCCGGAAAGTATATTGGAGCAAGCGATAGACCAGCACTGGGACCTGTAAACCAAGATTCGGCCTGCCTGTTTCTATGTCTCCCAGGTCCTCCCATGTGAATTTGTTGTAATCACGCTCTTCATTGAACATGGATTCGATCCTCCAGGACCGGGTTGGTGACTCAGCCTTGTGGGCATCCGGTGTTGCTCTTGGGGACATCCCCTTTCCCTTCCGGCGCGTTGCCACCCTTGTGCAGGTCTGTCGGGTGGAAGCACAGGCCGAGAAGGCAAGGCAACCTACTCTGCTCTATTCTTTCTGTCCTGAGATTCTATACGCCGCACGACTTCTTGAATACTGTCCAGGTTCCGTTGGAGTGGCTCGGCGAGGTCAACATTCTTGTATGACATTATTATCAGCTTGAGTGAGACCAGGAAGATCGCCGCTTCCAGAAGAATGTCATGGGTGAGCCCCTTGGTGAAGAGGGCTATGGCAAAAAGAATGAAGGTAACGGCGATCACAATCAACGACCCGAAATCAAAGTGTTGTTTCATTCTTGACATGAAATCTTCTCCGATCCCACAGAAACGTCAGGTCTATGTTTCTACACGGATACTCGACAACCCCCTGCCGACTGGATCCGCACGCATGCCTTGACCAAGACTTTGGATACAGAGCTCTCTCGGTCCGGAGAGCCCGTGGAACGCATTTGCCAGGTAACCCTGGAACACGAGCCGTGGGCGGTCAAGGCTCTAGAGCAGATTATCCCGATCAGCGTCGTCCTTGGGAGCTGTGGGTTGGCTCAGCGCTGAAAGGCCAAGGATGCCATGAAGCGGTATTTCAGCTTGCACTTCTTATCGGGATCGAAAATCACGTAGACGGTGCGCACCTGCCGCCAGACCTCAGGCAGCACCTGGGGAGAATATGCTCTTGTTTCGCCCCGTTTCAAATAGCGGCGTGGAAGCACGCAGTAGCGATAACCCCTTTTGATCTCATAACCGGCAAACTTTCGAGGATTGTGTTTGAGAGCTTCGGCTTCGATCCTTTTGCTGTAGAAGCGGGATTCGATCTTGATTCCTTCCAATTGGAGGGCATTTACCCCCATGTTCTGAAAGACGGCCAGTTCCATGGGATGGAAAGATCCCCCGGCATCCTTCAGGCTTCCCCTGTGGGCCACGATCACCGGCGAATAGTCGAAGTCGTCAGGGCGAATCTTCAGGTACGCATAATCATTGGTCCAGGGTCCCACCTGGGAGACAACTTTGTCCGGATCGGCTTCCACCCGGACACCCCGCGCCGCCCAAAGCTCCGGCGGCCGCATGTCGTAGGTGAGGCCATAGTAAAGGGTTTTTCCAGGGCCCAGGCTTACGGCTTTTTTCGGCGGCCCCACGGCTATGAACTCCCGCTCATAGAGCCTCCGCTGCTTGTAATCCCTGTATTCCTTGTACAGGGTTTGGCCGATGGAAAGCATGGGTTTGACCGTGATGCGGAAGGTCTTCTTGCAGGGGGTGTCTCCAAAGTTCGTTACCGCGACTTGCAGGGTCAACCGCGCTGTGCGCGGGTTGTAGCTGGCCCGGGTGAAATACGCCCGCAAGTCAACGCCGGGTGCCGGTTTGTAGATGTTTGGCAACTTGATAACGGGCCGGACTTGAAATTCGGGAAAATAGATGGGGCGGCCGGACTCCGGGTGAACCTGGAATTTCGGTACTTGGGATTGAAGGCTTGAGGGTCGTGGTGCTTCGGCACCTGCGGCCGGCGCCGTGGAAGCTGCCGCGAAAACCATAATCAACAACACCCCAAAGGCCGGGAAATTGACTTTGCGATCTGTGTTTTTCATCTTCAACCCCCGTTTCCAGGATTATCTAGTTGGTCTGCCATTTAGCAGCGGCTTGCCCGACCGAGTTCATGTGGTTGGAGAATGCTTTTCCCCCTCATCCTGATGATTATGAACCATACAAGTAGACCAATGTCAAGAATCAGAGCGAAAGAGGCTTCGGGCCGAAAAACGGCTTTCGGATCATTGTTGATCCACCAGGGCACCTAAGGAATCCATTGGAAGGATAGCCTTTGCACGGCTGATCGAGATTCGAGCCAATCCGGATTTGCATAGATTCGGGAAACGGATTCGAGGTAAAGCTCAGATTGTCAATCAAGCTGTTTAGCCCGGATTATCCATCAGAAGGGCTTCAAAAAGTATCGGGCTTCTGCTTTACACCTTTGCGTACTGTTTGTTTTTGCTGATGTGTAACCATCTCCAAGGCACTGAACTTGAAACGGCTCAGGTGGCCAGCCTGAGGGTCAAGCTCCTCAAAATTGGGGCCCGGATCAGGGAAACCGGCCGGCGTATCTGGATCAGTTACCTCGGCCCGACCCCAGGCCATTCCATTAACACGCACCATGAAGAAGATCCCCGGGCCGATGGCTCGCCCTACTTCACCGGCACCGGATCCGGGAACTTCCACGTGCCGTCGAGGATCACTTTCCGCGGCCGGTAGAAACGGACGAGGTACTGCCAGCCGTCCATGATGTACAGGTAGTTATCCCGCTTCGGGTCGCCGCCGAAGTGGATGGTGACGGTGCCGTCCGGGTTCTTCTTGGCCGTCACATTGTTGAGGGAGTAAGCGTGGTAAGGGTTCTTCACCATGTAGCGCTCGGCGTTGTACACGGTGATCGACCAGAAACCGTCGACCGGCACGTTTGCTGGCACCTCGAGCACGTACTCCGTCTTGCCGTCATTGTGCTCGGGCGTCACGGGAATGTAGAGGGCGTCCTGCCGCTGCATGCCGCCCCAGCCCACAGCCGCGCCCATCATGTTTTCGAGGTAGCTCCGATCGCACTTGACGCCGAAGAAGCCCGAGCTGTCCTTGACGCTGCTGCCGAGCACGTTGGCGGCCCTGCGGAGCTTCAACACCTGCTGCTGGTCCCAGTTGGGGACCTCGAGCCTGCCGGGGTCGGCCTGCTCCACCTTCACGGCATCCTGGAGGGCATGGGCCTCGGCCATGTCCTTGGGATCGTACGGGTCGGCGAAGGTGCGGATCCCGATCATGATGTAGCGGGTGCCGATCAGCTCCTTGGTGAATCCGTAAGTGCCGGCGCCGTACATCCCGGGGTAGATGTCGTGGTCCTCGCTGATGACCATGAGCGACATGTAGCGGCCGTGGGGGTCTGGCATGGTCACCGTCAGCGGCGTCGTCAGGTCGAAGACTCCGAAGGAGTACAGGGTGTCCCGGTTGCCACTGATGGTGACCTGGTTGTCAACGGGGTAGAGCTCCCGCTGGTGGGCGAACTTCCCGAAGGCGTCCATCCTCTCGGCGTACCCCTTGAACTGGAGATCGGTCTCGGCACGGACATAATCGTATACGGTCACAGGAACCGGTTTGTTTTCTGCAGCCGCCGGTCGTGGTATCGAAAACATACTCACAGAGCAAACGAGCAAGATCCATCTGCCCATCCTTCTCATCAGATTCCTCAGCATTTCACTATCCTCCTTCTGTGCCGTTCTGGTTGCCAAGAGATTCAATGTCTCCCGGCTTCCAGGTCTTTTCGAACCAGGGCTTGAGCGGACCGTAGAGTCGCAGTGCGGCGAACCAGGATTTACCGGGAACGGTCTGGATCCAGTTCGGCTCCTTTCCCTTCGGCGGCTTCGGTCCGAAATACAAATGAAACCCACCGTAATGACCGGCAACAAGGCGCATTCGCCAATCTAAGGGTCTCTGAATTTCGGAATTCTTCTCTTCGCACCATTTATCCTGGTTTTGGTTTGGAGTGACATGCGAGTAGCCACATAACGCCCGAGATGCCCGTCACTCCGAGGTGGGTTGACTCTCCCCTGTTCTTGGTGCCTGCCACGTTCCGGCCAGAGCTCATCCCCAAAAAGTCGCTTATACAGGAAGTCTAGAACACGGGCATTTTTCTTTTCAAGGGGCATGACAAGGCGTACCGAAAATGGGAACGAAAATCATGTCATCACCTAACCGCTGAGTGGTGTGTCGCTCTACTGCAGGAGGGATCGGCCGTGGTTTCGGCGCAGGTGCTTATCGATATTAGTGCATTGCGCGGCCAAGGGTTCGGTCTGCGCTAGGCAGACAGGAAGTCGGGTATTCACCGTAACAGAGTCGAAGAGCACCTGGAAGGTGGAACTGTCTCACAATATCGGAAGCGCAATCTTGTCCATTACCAGAAGATGGATGTGATTGGAGGTCACCATGTAGTTCAGTACAGTTAACCCATAGCGCTTTTCAGCCTCGAAAAGCCACCGGAGATATCGGCGCCGGTCTGTGGCAAATTTCAGGAGAAATTCCCTTTTATGGCAGCGGTGGGTGAGGTGCCATACATACCCAGGAATGTAATGCCGATTCGCCCGTGGCATCCATAGCCCCTTTCTTAGAAGGCCCATTTGGCTCGCAAGAATAGTGTTCTAAGCCCTAAAACAGGCCGGTGTTTGTAGAATTATTTCAGGATTCCAAGTAGTTGCCTCGGTCCGACCCCAGGCCACTAAACAGGCCACTAAGGATGAAGCATGGCTAAAAAGGTTTCGCATAAAATCATAGACGTCCCTCAACTCCACGTCCCTCAACTCCAAGAGCAGACACCTGGTGTGAGGCAGATCAGGTTGAAACACGGCTCCAAGGTCAATATTGAATTGCAAAAACACGCGTGGAAGATGGCACACATGGCTTGGGTTCGTGATATT
>JAFDHF010000105.1 GCA_019308905.1 Deltaproteobacteria bacterium | reverse complement strand
AAGGTTCGCGGGTGGGGAATTCCTGCCCCTTCCCCGCTCTAAAGGCGGGGCTTTCCCCTTCCCGCTCACCCTTGATGGGTACCCCACCGCTTCCGCAATGTCGCTCGGAGGCAAAGGTGTTCTCCAAAAGTCAGGAAACTCCACGAAAGATTGCCCCCCGACTTTTCGAAACCCGTGTCTCAAATTCTCTGAGAGCAGCCTCTCGGGCCCCTGTGCACAGGGCTTTCCATGTTACCGGAAGTCGGGTCCTGCCCGGGAGGGCTCAGCTGTGAAGATGGGGACCCCATCCGCAAAGAGGGTAGGCCGCCACATTACGAGATCGATGTGGAGCCTTGCCCGGTTCCTGCCCCCCAGAGTCAGGTTGTTTCCCAGGGCGACATGGCATGTGCCCAGAGTGCCTTCGTCCTCGATGATTCTGCCAGTCACCCGGCTGCACGGGTTGAGGCCCACGGCAATCTCGGCCACGTTCCAGCAGTTCGAATCCTCCTGCCTCTCGATTAGATCACGGAGCTGTTCAGCCTCCTCACCCCCTGTTATCTCGACGGCCCGTCCGTCGAGGAGGACTATACGGATAGGGAACCTCACCAGACCGAGATAGGTTGCACTTGCATCGACAACCACGGTTCCTCGGGTAGTGCCCTCCAGGGGGGCCAGAGCCACCTCGATGTCCGGAACGCCTGTGGCCTGACCCTTTTCGTGGGCCATCCCGGTGAACTCACAGGCAGCCCGTCCACCCGTCAGGGCATGGAGATCCGTTCCTCCGGGCGTAGTAAGCCGCACCTGCTGGGCCCTGCTGACCTTGCGGGCCAAGTCTTGGACAACCGGGCGTTGAGCCTCGAAGTCAGCCTCGATACCTCCTGTTGAAAGGGTCTCTTCGGTCAACTCCGTGACCGCTATCAGGCGAGACCCGGCAGCGCAGGCTTCGAGTCTGGCCCTGGTGTGGTAGAGGCTGCTCGTGGTGAGTCCGAAGATGACGTCTGCCTCTTTCATGGCTGCTGCAACCATGTCCGAAACCTCTGCACCAGGGTGCGTACCTGGCTGCATGACCATTTTGACGGGATCAGCGCCTGCTTCGAGAGAGGCCTGACAGACCGCATCGGCTACTTGCAGGCTTCGGCCGGTGTCGGTCACTACCAGGACCTTTTCCCCGGGCTTGACTCCTGCACAGGCGTGCACCAGCTTCCTGGCACCGGATGAGAGTCTGGTCCCCTCTTGCACGATCAGAATCCTCCCTTTCCAGTAGAGGGAATCTTTGTCTGCCGTTCCCTGGCTTTCAGTCGGGTGGCAACCACAAAAAGTATGGTAGTGACAAAGACAAAGACGGTGGAAACCGCGGCGATCGTCGGATCCACGGCGAATCTCAGGCTGGTGAATATCCTGATCGGCAGGGTGATGACATGGACCCCGCCCAGGAGAAAGGTGATGATGAATTCGTCGAGGGAGAGAATAAAGGCGAAGAGGGCGCCCGAGACTATTCCCGGGAAAATGATCGGCAGGGTGACGGTCCGAAAGGCGTACCACTGGCTGGCGCCCAGGCTCATAGCCACCTCTTCGAGGTGGCGCTCACAACCCTGGAGGGCCGACGAGACGATTATCACTACGAAGGGCAAGACGTAGAGGGTATGACCGAGGACAACGGAGATCATGCTCCTGCCCAGTCCCAGGGTGGAGAGAGTATAGAGAAGGGCCAGCCCCATGACGACACCTGGCAGGAGCAGGGGCGACAAGATCATGGCATTGATCAGCCCATACATGGGCGGGCGGTACCGCTGGAGAGCGTATGCGGCCATGGTACCGAAAACCGTACTCAAGAGAACCGCTCCTGCACCGACAAGCAGGCTCTTCAGCGAGGAATCGATATAGATGGGGTCGGAAAAATACCTCCCGTACCACCGGAGCGAGAAACCCTTTGGAGGAAAGGAGAGATAGAGCGCCGAGTTGAAAGACATGACGATGACGATGATTATTGGTGCCAGGAGGAAGAGGTACACCGTCCCGGCGAAGACCGGCCCCAGGGCCTTCAAGGCCCTGGCGGCTCTTCTGTTGGCGGGGGACAGGCCGGTGGTATTTCGCTCCATAGCTACCTGCCAAACAACTGGTCAAGCCGGATGAACCGGCGAAAGGCAACGATTATGAGAGACATGAGAAGCAACATGACCAGGGCCAGGGTGGCCGCGAAGGGAACGTTGTAGAGACTGGTGATCTGACCTTCGATCAGCACCGGAAGGACGAGGTCCCTAGTCGAGCCGAGGATGACAGGAGTGACATAGGCGCCCAAGACCAGCACGAATGTGAGAATCCCCCCTGCGAAGACGCCCGGGAGAGTGAGAGGGAATACTACCCGCACAAAGGTTTGAATGGGGCTGGCCCCCAACACCAGAGACGATTCCTCCAGGCCGGGATCGAGCGTCTTCAGGCTCGTGTAGATGGGCAGGACCGTCAGGGGCAGGGTGATCTCCAGCAGGGCGAGCACGACCGCCCAGAAGCCGGGATAGATGTCCAGGGGGGTGGGACCGAAGCCGAGCCACTCGAGCAGGATGTTTACCATGCCGCGACGGCCGAGAATGAAGACCCATCCATAGGTCCGCACAATGACGCTCGTCCATAAGGGGACCGTCAAGAACAAGAACCCGAGGGTCCGGTGGATCGAGGAGGCCCGGTTCAGATAGTAGGCCAGTGGGTACCCCAGAAGCAGAGCCAGGCCGGTGGTCGCCACGCTGAACTCGACGGTGTTCAGTATCACCTTCCAGTAGAGCCTCTTTTGGAAGAGCTGGAGGTAGTTTCGAAGGGTGAACTCTGCCACCATCCCTCCTCCCTGCCGGTAGGTGAAAAAGCTGTACACCAGGAGAAGGCCGAGTGAGATCCCCAGCAGACAGAGAATCAGCAGGGAAGGGGAGAGAAGGAGGAAGGCCTTTGTCTCGCCGCGAAGTCTGCTCCACATGCCGGGCAGAGGCCGCCTCCTCGTAACGATGTCGGGAAAAACCGTCACAGTCAGGCCCTTATTACCTGTGCCGCCTCAGGAGGCCAGGTGACCCAGACCGACTGGCCCCTTTGACGTTCCTTTCTGCTCCGCCCCCCAAGGCTGGGTTCGTGAACCAGTAAACGCCGTCGGCAGGCCGCATGAAGGATGATCTTGGCCGAATTGCCGTGATACACCACAGCCTCGATTGTTCCCGGAAAGACGTTGGTCTCATGGGAGGGCCGGTTCTCCTCGATGAAGACGCGCTCGGGCCGAACGACAACGAGGATTCTGCCTCGGCCCCGGATTCGGTCGTCTTCCAGGGCCACGGTCAGGGTCAGCCCTTCTTCGCTCCGGGCGGTCACCGTTCCCCGGGGACCCGCACCCAGAACCCGGGCGTCGAAGATGTTGGCATCGCCGATGAAATTGGCCACGAATTCCGTCTGCGGGTTTTCATAGAGCTCGGCAGGAGCCCCGAACTGTTCCACCCGGCCCCGGTTGAGAAGGACGATGCGATCGGACATGCCGAGGGCCTCTTCCTGGTCATGGGTCACGTGGATGGTGGTCACTCCCAGCTCTTGCTGGAGTTGTTTCAGCTCCACCTGCATCTCCTCGCGGAGATTCTTGTCCAGGGCGCCGAGCGCCTCGTCCAAGAGAAGAACTCGAGGCCTGATCACTATGGCTCTGGCAAGGGCACAGCGCTGCTGCTGGCCGCCGCTCAGTTGGTGGGGGTAGCGTTGTTCAAAGCCCGGGAGGCGGACCATCTCCAGGGCCTTTTCGACCCGCTTGCGTATCTCGGCCTCTCCCAGCCGCCGTATCCGGAGCCCATAGGCGACATTCTCGAAGACCGTCATGTGGGGAAAGAGGGCATAGTTCTGAACCACCAATCCCATCTCATGGTAGTTCGGTGGGAGGTCGTTGATACACCTGCCGTCGAGATAGATCTTTCCCCGGGTGGCCTTCTCAAGGCCGGCCACGATCCTCAGAAAGGTCGTCTTCCCGCAGCCGCTGGGACCGAGAAGAGTCACGAATTCGCCTGATTCGATGGCCAGAGAGACGTCATCCAGGGCAAGGACAGGACCGAATTGCTTTGTCAGTGATTCGACCTCCAGCAAGGCCACGACCATCCTCCCCTGCGACGTCTGGTACTCCGCGGCGGCCTCCACGGAGCACGAAGATCAGACATTCCCGGGGACACCCGCCCCCTCAGGTCTCGGATCGCCAAGCCACTTCAGCGCGGAGCAGGCATCAGCCAGGGAATGCCTCCACGAATGACGTTCAAAGACTACAGGGCGATCCATTCCTTCCAGCGAGTCTCTATATACTGCTGCCGCTCGAAGTACCAGCCCCAGTCCTCGATGATGGCCTTGTCGATGGCACCTGGAGGGCCGTAAACCCGGTATCTGGTCTTCTCATCCAGCATGTCGACGGTGCCGATCGTAGTGGGTCCGTAAGACAGGTTTTCGGCGGTCATCTTCTGGTTTTCCGGCTCGAGGAGAAAATTCAACAGGGCCATCGCCTCTTGCCTGCGGGGTGTTCCTCTTACTATGGTCCAGTGGTCGATGGCCAGGTACCCTCCCTCCTTGGGCCAGACGGCATCTATGGGGACGCCCTTGTCCTGTGAGTCGAAGATCCGACCATTCCAGGCTTCGCCTATCCAGACCTCTCCTGCCGCGGCCAACTGCTGGAAATCAGCACCACCTGCCCACCACCGTTTGATCTGGGACTTGAGCCTGTCGAGTTTCTTCCACACCCTATCGAGGGTGGCCTTCTTTTTCAGCTTTTCCTGGGTGATCCCCATGGTCGCCGCCGTAATGGGAAAGATGTTGGACCAGCCGGGATCGTTGTAAGCCGTAACCCAACCCTTATACTTTGGGTCCCAGAGCACCTCCCAGGAGTCTGGTCTCTCCTTTATCTCCTTGGTGTTGTAAAAGAGTATCATCCAGTAGCTGATATTGGGAGCCGACATATCGTCCTTCTCCCGCAGGGCCGGTATGACCTTCTTCAGGTTGGGCACGTCGGTCTCATTGAGTTTTTCCCAGAGTCCGAGTCTCTTGCCCTTGATCACGTCCGAGGCGTCTGTGGCCAGCAGATCGAGTTCAACCTTACCGGACTTGACCATCTGGTCGATCCGTGCGATCTTGCTTCCGGCTCCCGGAACAGTGACCACCTCTATCCCGGTCTTCTCGGTGAATTTCGAGAAGATGTTTTTCTTGAAGTGCTCCTCCCAGAATCCCCCGTACTGCTCGGTATAGACGACCCTCTTCTTGGCAGCCGAGACTTCCCCCACGATTCCCTTGGGCCAGGGGGCCATCAGCGAGGCCCCTGCTGCCACGACCCCTTTCAGGAAAGTCCGCCGGTCGAGAGCTGCGAATTTCGGTTTATGAGACATTGGCATACCCTCCTTTCAAATCAGCGAAAATCGCAAGACGGCTGTCTTAGCCAAGCCACGTGGCCTTGATTTCACCTCCCTTCTTACCGGCAGTCCCAAGTGGAAGCTGATTCCCTGGCTATCTGAAGAGATCCTTATAGGCAAAATTGGCAGTAGCTCCGCCGGTGTGGATAAAAACGACGTTCTCCTGTCTTGTGAATCTCTGCTTTCTTATCAGATCGATAAGGCCAGCCATAGCCTTGCCCGTGTATACGGGGTCGAGTATGATACCCTCTGTCCTGGCTACGGTTCGGATCGCGTCTATACACTCATTTGTAGGTACGGCATATCCCTCACCGATGTAGTCATAATTGACGGTTATCTCTTTCCGATCTACCGTGAAGTCTTTCAATTCAAGAAAATCCATCGTTCTATTGCACAGCTCCGCTATCTCATCTTCTTTGTCTCGCGTATGCCTGCTGATGCTGAGCCCGATGACCTTGGTTTCCAACTCGAGCAATCTGACACCGAGTTCTACACCCGCCTGTGTCCCACCGGTACCCGTGGCCAGGACGATGTAGTCTGCTGCCACTTCCATCCTGTCCAACTGCTCTTTCAGTTCGTCGACTGCGTTGATGTAGCCCAGATTCCCCAAAGGGGTCGCCGCTCCGAGAGGCGCCGCATACGGGATCCTTCCCTCTTTTTTCACCTCTTCTGCCACTCTTCCCGTTATGGGACATTCACCCAGGATCTCCCTGTCCTCCTCCTCCTGATCTATCTTTTCGAATCTCAGCTCGCAGCCCATTATGTGATCCAGGAGGAGATTCCCCTGATACTCGTCGGGTTTCTCTCCTTCCAAGACCAAGATCACGTCCATTCCTGCTTTTCTTGCCGCCGAAGCCATCTGTCTCGCCCAGTTGGATTGGGGCCCGCCTATTGTGATCATTACTTGGGCCTTCTTCCCTATTGCATCTGCCATGACGAATTCGAGTTTTCTCGTCTTGTTTCCACCAAAGGCGAGGGCTGTACAATCATCTCTCTTGATGAAGATTCTTGGTCCTCCCAGTAACTCGGTAAGATTTTCAGCATAGTCGAGAGGAGTTGGAAGTTGAGTCAGGGAAATTCTATCGAACCTCTTCAGAAGGTCGGCGATGTCCATAGTAGTGACTCCTTTCAACAGATCCTTACGGGGGCGACATGAAGAAGACGGGAGGCGATTGGGGCCTTTCTCCCACAGGACTCTGCTCGTCCCCTTTCCCCATCCCCCTCCGTCCGATCTTTTTCTGTCTTGGCAGGAGAACACCCTTGTCCCCTCGCTCCTGAGCTCACGCGGTGACCCTATCAAGGTTCGCGGGTGGGGAATTCCTGCCCCTTCCCCGGGAACACGACTCACGACCCACGAACACGAACCACGAACCACGAATCACGAACACGAATCACGAACACGAATCACGACTCACGAACACGAACCACGAACACGGCTCACGAACACGACCTTCCCCCTTCCCGCTCACCCTTGATGGGTACCCCACCGCTTCCGCAATGTCGCTCGGAGGCAAGGGTGTTCTCCAAAAGTCAGGAAACTCCACATCGGATGCCCCTGGGGCTTCCTTGCTTTTCGATCAAAAGACCCTGCGAATCGCCTGCCCTGCGCTCTCTTCTCTTTATCCGAGAGAACACCCCTTGTCCCTCTGCTTTCAGGTTCCGGCGGTGAAGTGGTTTTCCATTACCCGATGAATCAACTATTCGTTTAGCAGGCTTGTCCTCGATCAAAGCGGGGCGGTGACACAACAGCCCGATGGTCTGAGTTGGACTGACTCAGGACAGATGGTGGATCGGGATCCCTGGGGGGAATTGACGGATTTTGTTCTTTTCTGGTAGGCTGGGAGGGGAGAAAGGATGTATCTGCGCCGATCGGTTCCATGGATAGTCTTTCTGGCTTGGGGCCTGTTCGTCACGTCCCACGTTCTCGCTCAGGCGAAGTACGTCAGAATCACGGGAAACAGGGTCAATATTCGGGCGGGCCCGAGCACATCCTTCCCGGTCGTTGCAAAGGCCCGAAAAGGTGATGTCTTTGAGCTTTTGGGCAAGGAGGGGAGATGGTACAGAGTGAGAATGTTCTCCATGCGGCACAGATACGTTCATCGATCCCTGGCCGAGGTCGTCGCCTATTCGGTTTCCATTCCAAAGGTGGTGTCCTTGCGGCGTAAGATCTTCGGGGCCTTACTCAGGGCCGAGGAACGTGCCGGACGGGAGGCAGACAGGAGATATCCTGTCGAGGAGAGGTCGGGTCGGCCTCTTGCAGGCAACACGAAGAGAAACAGTGACTATTTCTCGTTGTTGAGCGACCGATACAAGCTTATGGTTATGCACCGGTTCAAGGTTCAGCCGCCTCTCTACGACGTCTTGATGGGCGAGGGGGTAAGGAGGAACTGGTAGGTGGCGTGACGCTTCTCGCAAAAGGGAGTCCCGGGCCATGTGGCACGTTTCGGACTCCCCTTTCCGGCGGGGGTTGTGCACGTCTCGATGGAGCGTGCCATGACGGAGAGTTTGGTTTAACAGGGGGGATCGATGACAAACCAGGAAATTGCCAGAATGCTGAGAGAGGTTTCGGCGATTTTCGAGATAAAGGGAGAGAACCCCTTTCGCATCCGGGCGTACCAGAAGGCAGCCCAGAATATCGAGAATTTCGCCCAGGACATGGAGGAGGTGGCGAAGAGGGGCGAGTTGGAGAAACTGCCCGGGATAGGCAAGGATATGGCGAACAAGATCAGGGAGATCCTCGAAACAGGGAGTCTCAAACAGCTCGAAGACCTGAAGAAAGAGATCCCCCCGAGTCTGGTGGCTTTCCTTTCGGTTCCGGGTTTGGGGCCCAAGACGGCCAAGCTGCTCTTCGAGGAACTGGGTATCAAAGATATCGACGAGCTGGAAAGGATGGCTCGGGAACACAAGCTCCAGGGACTTCCGGGAATCAAGGCAAGGACGGAAGAGAACATACTCAGGGGTATTGAGATTCTGAAAAAGGGACAGGAGAGGATTCCCCTGGGCAGAGCAGCGCCCCTGTCCGAGGAGATGATCAGAGAGCTCCTGGACTCCACTCCTGTGGAAAGGATTACCGTGGCCGGGAGTGTGCGAAGGCGGAGAGAAACGATTCGTGACATAGACCTGCTGGTTGTTTCGCCTGATCCTGCAAAGGTGATGGAGGGCTTTGTGAGACTCCCCCATGTGGGTGAGGTGCTTGCAAAGGGTACGACAAAGTCAAGTGTTAGAACCCGTGACGGCATCCAGGTCGATCTCAGGGTAGTTGAACCGCGCTGCTTCGGTGCAGCGCTGTGTTACTTCACAGGATCCAAGGCCCACAACATTCGAGTAAGAGATTTGGCTGTGCGGAAGGGCCTCAAGGTCAACGAGTACGGCGTGTTTCGAGGGGGCGAATGGATCGGGGGGAGAGAAGAACAGGAGGTGTACAGAGCCGTCGATCTCCCCTATATTCCACCAGAGCTGAGGGAGGATCGAGGCGAGATCGAGGCTGCCCAGCAGGGGAAGCTTCCCCGTCTGGTTGAGCGGGCTGATATACAGGGAGATCTGCACGTCCATTCCACTTACAGCGACGGGGCCGCCACATTGGGCCAGATAGTCGAGAAGGCTCGGAAGATGGGACTCAGGTGGGTTGGAATCTGTGACCATTCCCCTTCCCTCAAGATTGCCCGCGGGACGGCCGAGGACGATCTTAGACGGAAGATCGAGGAGGTGCGGCGCCTGAATGAGGAGAATGGAGACATCAAGTTGCTTTGCGGCACAGAGGTCGACATTCTGGCAGACGGCCGCCTCGACTACCCTGATGGGATCCTGGCCGAGCTGGATCTCGTGATAGCCGCCATTCACAGCGGTTTCAAACAGGACAGAGAGACAATCACCAGGAGGCTGATCTCGGCAATGGAGAACCCCTACGTTCACGGGATCGCCCATCCCACCGGAAGGGTTTTCGGGGAGAGAGAGGCCTACCAGGTCGATGTGGAACGCCTTCTCGATTCGGCCAGAGAAACGGGGACCTACCTGGAGATCAATGCCTTTCCCAAGAGGCTGGATTTAAACGATATCTACAGCCGCTCGGCCAAAGACAGAGGGATTCTTTTGGGTATAGGCACAGACGCTCACATCCTCGATCAGATGGAGTATCTCGACTTCGGTCTCGCCGTCGCCCGCAGAGGCTGGCTCGAAAAAGGGAACCTTCTCAACAGCCTTTCCTATGAGGCCCTGCTTGCCTATCTGGGGAAGAGATAGATCGTGGCGACTATCCCATGAACCGCGGGTCCGAACCGAAAGAGCCCCCGGACAGTCCAGGGTGTTCTGCGGTCCCATTCGAGCCCGGTTTTTCTAATCGCCTGCCAGACTGGCCAGATAGGCCCCACCGAGCCTGTCCACGTGGTTCTTGATGTTCTCGAAGGCGCTGAGATGCTCTTCCTCTTCTCCCAGGAGCCTTTCAAAAAGCTGTTTGGAGATATGGTCTCTCTCCTCGGCACACTTCACGGCTGCCTCGTTGTACATGGCGATGGCCTGGCTTTCCAGGGCCACGTCTGTGGCCAGCATCTCGGCTATCTCCTGGCCCTTTCTGATGGCAGCGTCGGGCTTACTGGTGGGCTCCCCTTTGAGAAAGAGGATCCTTTCTGCCAGATCCTCTGCATGTTTCATCTCCTGAATCGCGATCTCCTTTATCTTTGATCCGAGTTTTCCGAAATCCCTGTCCTCAAGTTCATAATGCTGCGCCATGTACTGGGTGATTGCCGTGAGTTCTCTGGCCCTGGCCTGGTTCAAAAGCTCGATTACCTTCTCGCTCATCTCTTCTCCTTTCTCTGGTCTCTCTTTTTCACTGGACTCTTTTTGGTGGGATAACAGGACCGCCCCTCACCTTCTCCTCTCGGTAAAGGGAGGCGTAAGGATTCCTATTTCGTAGCACCGCCGGGAGGTTTTGTCAACAGCGAGTGTCTCCGAGCTATTTGCGCTGCGGCCGATTTGGGCGCTCCCGTCCTTTGGTTGCCCAGGGAGCCGGCAGTCTTACGACCTCCTCAGGGGGAGGACGTCCCCCTGGGTCTGGAAAGTTGGGGTTCAACGGTCACTGTCTTGGGTCGGCTGTGGCAAGCAGTATGTAGCCCACCACCTCGGTCGTATGGGAAGTCTCCCGGTCACGGGATTGTTCTTCATCGACCTGAACCTCCACTCCCGAGAGGTCGAGATTTCTCCAGCGGAGGTTGGCCGAGTCGCCTCCGTCGGCGGTCTGCATGTCGGCCAGAAAGAAGGGTTCCTCCTTGAAGACCTGGTCGAACCGGATCGGATAAAAGTTATGACGGACGGTGTCGTCGGTCCTGTTTACCTCAAGGGCCAGCCCTTCTGCCGTCAGGCAGCAGGGCTCCCAGGCGATATAGGAGACGGTCTCGACGCCATGGACCTGGGGGTTGATTTCCTGCTCCTCCATGGAGAATTCAAAACCCTGCAGAGTGACATCCCGCACCCGGCCGGCTACGGTGTCTGCTTCATCGAAGGTGGAAACCGCCGTCACCACCACAGGGACAACCTGAAAGCTCCGGGTGAAAGCGATCTTCTCAAAAGAACCGGTCTTGCTTGTCTCAAACCTTCCCGCTTCCAAGCGGGTGCCGTCAGCCAGGGTGTAGCTACCCCGCTCCATGACGAGGTAGCTCACCCTCTCCGTGGTATGCGGCCCGTCCAGATAATCCCATTCCTGGATGCGGATCTCAAAACCTCTCGTGTCTATATTGCGAATCCGGAGGACTGCAGGGTCTGTGCCGTTGAAACTCAGGGGCTTGGCTATCACCACGGGGTCGAGAAAGTTCTCGGCGAGATCCACCCGTTTCCAGTTGTGATCTATGTCTACCCGGCCTATTGCCAAGGGGGGAAGTTCGGGTCTGGAGCCAGGATCTGCCGGATCGAAACCCCATCTGAGCTCGAGACCGTCTGAAAAACCGTCGCCGTCGGCATCGGGATCGAGCAGGTTGATGATTCCGTCCTGATCGTAGTCGGCCTGCCATTCACCCTGCCAGAATGCGAGTTCCGTCCCGTCTCCAATAGCGTCGCCGTCTGTATCAAAGCCCTCTGGGTCGGTACCGTAGAGGTCTGTCTCGTCCGCATCCGGTATGCCGTCCCTGTCTGTATCCCCTTCAGGGTCGACCACCTGAAAGGAGACCTCCTGGGAGAAGTCGCTTTCATTGCCGCACCGGTCATATGCGGTTGCTGCAAAGTAGTAGGTTTGGCCCTCTTCAAGACCTCCAATCACGCAGCTTGTCCAGTTACCCACGTCCACCACAGAGTCGTAGTTGCCGCTGGAGGTCCCGTAGTAGATCCTGTAGCCGGCAAGGTCGGCCTCGGTGTTCGCATGCCATGCGAGATTGACCTGCCCGGGTGGGGGGCCCTCTGGATCGGGATCGAGGAGGTTGATGATCCCGTCACCGTCGTCGTCGAGATTCCATCTCTCCCCCCACTCGGTCAGTTCCTGGCCGTCGCTGACGCCGTCTCCGTCTGTATCGGCCTTGTCCGGGTCGGTGCCGTAAGTATCGATTTCTTCATCATCGGTGATCCCATCGCCGTCGCTGTCCGCGGGAGTGATGGTGACCGATACGATGGCCAGGTTGGAATCCATCTCTCCGTCGTCGGCCTTGAAAGTGAAACTGTCACGGCCGATGACGCCCGGATCCGGAGTGTAGGTAAAGGTCCCGGTCCCTGTATCCGTGACAGTCGCCTGGCCCAACGACGGGGGGTCGACAAGGCGGTAATTCAGGGGATCACCATCCGGGTCGGTTGCCCTGAGGGTGCCCATGACGGTGGTGTTCTCCACGGCGGTCAGGTCGAGGTCGCCGGCAACAGGAGCCCTATTCGCATAGGGAACTTGAAAGCTGATTTCTTCTGAAAGATCGCTTTCGTTTCCGGAGACATCGTAGGCAGTCGCCGCGACATAGTACGTGCGGCCCTCTTCAAGACCGGAAAGAGTGCAGGTTGTTTGGTGGGCCACATCGACCATCGATGTGTAGTTCCTCGTGGCATTGCCGTAGTATACCCTGTATCCTGCAAGGTCGGGTTCCGTGTTCGGATTCCAAGTGAGCGTGGCATCGGCACAATAGCCGTTCCATCCGGACAGGAGAAAGAGGGAAAAAAGAGCAGACAAGAATGGAACCCAGAGAGAGGAACAGACCGAAAGAGTTCGTATCCGATGCATGGGAACACCTCCGAGGCTCTTCTAGCAAGATGGGATTCTCGCTTCCCCCGGAGTCCCTGAAAGGCAAGAAATCTGCCACCCCGCCTTTCCCGGGAAAGCCTTGAGGGACGTAGGATTGTGTGATTGGAGAAGGCAGCAGAATTACGGAATCGTGGCAAGGAGTCCCAAAACCGTAATGGAACCATGGTATTTATAGGAGGCAGACGAGAAAGGAAGCTATGGTCCAAATCGGCCCCGGGCGGCGGAGCCGCCCCTCGTGCCTTAAGGTGAGAGGAGTATTGATCCGTTACACATCCGTTACCCCGGTTCCCTATTTGAAAGGAGGAACTGGCGGAACTCGAGGCGGCTCCGCCGGCAGGAGTCCCGCTCAATAACAAGTATTTGATATCACAGTAAAATCCGGTACACGTTATTTCTTCCCTTTTCTCCACTCCCGGCACCCGTCTTGCTGTGGCTTGTTCTTACAATCCCAGTGGGAGGTCTCCGGGGGGGGAGTCATGAAAAAGGTTCTCACGGTGTTGATGGTTCTATCGTGGATGACCCCTGCTGAAGCGGCCTATTTGGATCTTGCCTGGAATGCCAACACAGAGCCTGATCTGGCCGGTTACCAGGTCTACTATGGTTCCGGGTCAGGGGCATACAGCCATTCCGTCGATGTGGGCGACACCACGACCTATCGATTGGAGGGCTTGACGGCTGGTGCCACCTACTACGTCTCGGTGACCGCCTATGATACGGCAGGAAACGAGAGCGGCTATTCAAACGAGGTTTCGGGTGTGGCTGTTCCAGAAAGCGGCTCTGACAGTGATACCGACGGTCTCCCGGACGATTGGGAATGGAGTTATTTTGGTAGCCTGGACTACGGGCCAGGTGGAGATGGTGACGGAGATGGAGCCACAAACCTGGTGGAGTATCAGTCCGGTACCGACCCCACAGATGGAGATACCGATTCTGATCAGATGCCTGACGGCTGGGAGATCATGTACGGGCTTGACCCCTGTGATGCCTCCGACGCCGGCGACGACAGCGACGGGGACGGCCTGACAAACCTGGAAGAATACCTGGCAGGAAGCGACCCGACCAACAGGCCACCGCCGATGCGGGACCGGATCAGAGCGTAGTGGAAGGGGTTACTGTCACCCTGGACGGATCGAACTCCTCGGATTCGGACGACGGGATAGCCTCGTATCTGTGGGAACAGACATCAGGTCCCGGAGTGGTTCTCTCCGGTGCCAGCGGGATCCAGCCCACCTTCGTGTCGCCGGATGTCGGGCCGGACGGTGTCTCTCTTACTTTCAAGCTGACTGTTACAGACAGAGGCGGTCTCCAGGGAACAGACACCTGTATCGTCAATGTCTCCTGGATGAACACTCCTCCCACCGCCGATGCGGGACTCAGAGCGTAGTGGAAGGGGTTACTGTCACCCTGGACGGATCGAACTCCTCGGATTCGGACGACGGGATAGCCTCGTATCTGTGGGAACAGATAGGCGGGACTCCGGTCACTCTGTCCGACCCTGCCACGGCCAGGCCCGCCTTCTCCTCTCCCGACGTCGGGCCTGATGGGGAGTCGCTGACCTTCAGGTTGACCGTGGCCGACCGCGGCGGTCTCCGGGGAACCGACACCTGTGTGGTGAACGTCACCTCGGTCAATGTGCCTCCCACGGCCGATGCCGGTCCGGACCAGACCGTGAACGAAGGGGCGACAGTCGTGCTGGACGGGTCGGGCTCCTCGGATTCGGACGACGGGATAGCCTCGTATCTGTGGGAACAGATAGGCGGGACTCCGGTCACTCTCTCGGACCCTGCCACGGCCAGGCCCACATTTGTCACTCCACCGGT
>JAFDHF010000104.1 GCA_019308905.1 Deltaproteobacteria bacterium | reverse complement strand
ATAAACCTTACGGGAGGAGAACCGGCATTGAGGGATGACCTTGTTGAGATCGTAGGGACACTGTTGGAGAAAACGGGACGGTTGGAGATCAGTACGAATGGGTTTTTCACGAAGCGGCTGGTAGAGGTGGGCAGGAGGTATCCGCAGGTGACGTTTCGGATCAGCGTCGAAGGCTTGCCGGCACTGAACGACGAGTTGCGGGGGATGAGGAATGGATTCGACCACGCCTTGAGAACCGTTATCGCTTTGCTCGATGCAGGGGTCAGGGACGTGGGTTTTGGCATGGTGGTATCCGACAAGAATGCAGGGGACCTTCTCTCCCTTTATCGGTTGTGCAGCCGGATGGGAGTGGAATTTGCGACGTCGACGATGCATAATTCCTTTTATTTTCACAAATATGATAATGAGATCCACGACTTAGACCTTGTCGAGACGTCCATGAGGGCGTTTATTTCGGCTTTGCTGGATTCCAAGAGAAGGGAGCTCAAGCTGAGAATCAAGGATTGGGGCCGGGCATTTATCAATCTCGGGATCTTGCGGTATATGCAGGGGAAGTCGAGGCCGCTGCCTTGTAGGGCGGCCCAGGATCTGTTCTTTCTTGATCCTTACGGGCAGGTTTTGGCATGTAACGGCTCTGACGAGCCGTGGGTGATGGGGAATCTCAAGGATGCGGGCTTTGAGGAGATTTGGAATTCCGGGGCAGCAGAGGCTGTGCGCCGTAAAGTCAAGCAGTGCCGGAAGAACTGCTGGATGGTGGGTACGGCAGTGCCGGCCATGAGGAGAAACCCCCTGGTGCCTCTGGTATGGATCGCGAAGAACAAGATAAGGTTGGCCCGCGGACTGGCGATCAGCCTTTCTTGATCTCTTCCTGCTTTATTGCCTGACCATGAAGCTGAAAATCGCCGCTCTTGGAGCCAAAGCTATTCCACACCCGGGTGGGATAGAGCTTGTCATGGAGGAAATAGGGTCCAGACTCGTGCAAAAGGGACATCGATTCGATATCTTCGTACGCAAGCGTTACATGGGGAAGGAGGGACCCAGGCGATTCAAGGGCGTGGGTTTACCGCTGAGCCCAGGTGTTTACAGCAAGCATCTCGATGCGTTGAGTCACAGTACTTCGGCGCTTGCCCGGGTACTTTCAAGAGACTACAACATTTTGTATATCAATTCTGTTGGGCTTTCGGTCTTAGCCTTGTTACCGAAGGTTCTCGGCCTGGGGACTGTCGTGCACACACATGGTTTGGATTGGAAGAGGGAAAAATGGGGCCCTCTGGCAAGAAGACTGATCAGAATGTCGGGCTGGACGAGTGTTAGATTCCCCCATCTTACGTTCTGTGTGTGTAGAGAAGACAAGAGATTCCTGGAAGGAACCTACGGGACAAGATGCATCTACGTCCCGAATGGAATACCTAAGATAGTCTTCGCTCGCCCTGAAAGAATCAGGCAGTGGGGTCTTGGCGGCGGGGATTACCTGCTCTTTATGGCCCGGCTGGTTCCTGAGAAGGGAGCTCATTTTCTGCTGGAAGCCTGGCAGAGGCTTCCAAGAGAGTGCAAAGGGGGAAAGAAGCTGGTTATAGCCGGGGACAGCAACCATAGGGACGAATACTATCGCAGGTTGATGGATTTCGGGGGTGCAGGTGACATCGTGTTTACGGGATTCGCCAGAGACCGGATAAAGGCTGAGCTCTTCTCAAATGCCTTCTGCTTTGTTCAACCCTCGACGGTAGAGGGAATGCCGTTGTCCGTGCTGGAGGCCATGGGGTATGGCCGTATGATACTTGCCAGTGATATCCAGGAAAACAAGGATCTACTCTCTGGACATGGTTGGACTTTCCAGTCCGGCAATGTCGATGATTTGTCTTCCAAACTGATGAAAATCCTACAGCTCGACAGAGATGCAGCCGACCGCTCGGGAAGAGAAATTAGGGAGTTTGGATTAAGGAGTTATGACTGGGATAGGATCACCGATAAGGTTGAGAGACATTTGATAGAGCTTCTTCGCATTAACACTCGTGGCGAATAGATGATTACCGATTATCCTGTATTGACAAGACTGGTAGTTGCTTTATTGGATACACTGGTGACTATTCTGTCCTTTGTAATTGCCACCTATGCTAGAAATGCCGCTATTGCATTCTATGGATTCGGCACTGTAGTCAATTGGACCGACTATTGGCCCACTCTTATCGTCATTATTCTAGTTTGGCGCGGATTGTTGGGCTATCAGGATGCGTATGTGGGGCAGCGTTTTACTTCTCTGAAAACGGATATAATGATAGTGGTGAAAACGGTGGCCTTCGGGACTCTTGTGGTACTTACGGCGGCCTTCATGATGAAATTGAAGATTCCAAGGACACTTATAGCATTTTTTGCTATGACTAATCTTATACTCCTCAGTGTGGAGAAGGCAGTTCTATATCAATTCATCGGTTACGTGAGGAAGTGGGGTAGGAACATCAAGAGTGTACTTGTACTCGGTGAAGAAGATGTGGCTGAAGCCTTTGTCCGCTCTGTGGAGAAATATCCGGACTGGGGCATCAAGATTCTGGGCCTTATCGGCAGAAACGAGCGTGACGTGGGGGAGGAGAGGTTCGGATACAGTGTGATAGGGCACAGCGGGAACCTTCGGGAGTTGTTGCATTCAAACCCGATCGATGAACTGGTGATCGCACTTCCGGCAAGGGGTCTCGGCGAAATGGAAGAGGTCATGGCCATTTGCGATGAGGAGGGGGTGCCGGTCCGGATCGTATCGTCTTTTTTCAAGAATATCATCTCCAAAGCCAAGACGGACATGATCCACGGTCTACCCATCATCAAGTTCTCCTCCGTGGAACGCAAGGACTTTGAGGCCCTTCTGAAGAGATCCGTCGATGTGGTGGGGTCGATCGTGTTGCTGGTTCTGCTGGCTCCGGCATTTGCGGTCATCGCGGTTCTGATCAAACTCGACTCCCCGGGTCCTGTCCTTTACCGGTGGAGGATACTCGGCTTGAACAAACGGCCCCTGACAAGCTACAAGTTCCGCACCATGGTCGAGAATGCGGATGACTTGAAGAAACAGCTCCTTGCGGATAGCGAGATGACCGGGCCGGTATTCAAGATGAAGGAAGACCCCCGGGTTACCCGGGTCGGGAAATGGCTCCGTAAGTTCAGCCTTGACGAGTTGCCTCAGCTCTGGAGCGTCCTCAAAGGCGATCTGTCCCTCGTCGGTCCCAGGCCGCCTCTTCAGACCGAGGTGGAAAAGTACGATGGCTGGCACCGTAGGAAGCTCTCGGTCAAACCGGGGATCACGTGTCTGTGGCAGGTAAGCGGGCGAAATGAAATCAAGGACTTTGACGAATGGATGCGTCTGGATATGAAATACATTGACGAGTGGAGCCTGTGGCTGGATTTCAAGATACTTCTGAGGACGGTGTGGGTGGTGTTGAAGGCGACCGGCCGGTAGTTACCGGGTGAGGAAAGGAAAAGGGAAAACGAAGATGGAAAGGGGCGGGCCATGATCATAGTGAGGACACCGCTTCGTTTGAGTTTCGTCGGTGGAGGGTCTGACCTGAAGGAATTCTACCATCGAAAGGAGGGGATGGTCGTCAGTTCGGCCATCGACAAATTTGTGTATGTGATCGTCAAGGAAAGATTCGATGACTTGATCTATCTCAACTATTCACAAAAGGAGTGTGTAAGATGCGTCGACGAGATTCAGCACGACCTGGTGCGGGAAGCCATGAAAATGACCGGTATCGAGAAGGGGGTGGAGATCACCACCCTGGCGGACGTTCCTTCTGAAGGATCCGGCATGGGGAGTTCGAGCTCCGTTACCGTGGGGCTGCTTCACGCTTTCTACGCATACAATAACGTACTCGTAACTGCAGAACAGCTTGCAGAGCAGGCTTGCCGCATCGAGATAGACATCATAGGCAAGCCGATCGGCCGGCAGGATCAGTATGCCGCCGCTCACGGCGGTCTAAACCAGTATATCTTCAAGACGGACGATACGACCGAGAGGGTCCCCGTGACGGTGGATAACGGGACTTTGCGAAAATTTTCTTCGTCCTTGCTTCTTTACTATACAGGGGTTACACGAAGTGCGGACGCCATCCTGTCCGAGCAAAGGGAGAGGTATTCTGCTCGCGAGAAATTCGATGTGATGTGCGAGATGGTCTCTCTCGTGGAGCCCTTCAAGAGAGCAGTACAGGAAGGGGATCTGGAGACCTGTGGTCGGCTCATGGATCGAAACTGGCATCTGAAGAAAACAATGGCCTCACGGATAAGCAATGGTAAGATAGAGGCTATGTACGAGAAGGCGAAGAAAGCAGGTGCCCTGGGCGGCAAGATTGCCGGTGCCGGTGGTGGTGGATTTCTCATGTTGCTGGTGCCGAGGGACAAGCAGAATTCCGTGTTTGAGGCGATGCGAGAGTACCGGGAGTTACCGTTCATGCTTGAGAGAAGCGGAAGCAAAGTGATTTTTGACGATCGGAGTTATTCCAGCAGGTGAGAAGAGTCGGGCAACTGGTTGGAAGCATCGATCGGTGACTCGCTGGTTTCTTATGGCAATGAAAGCGCTCGTAACAGGGGGAGCCGGCTTCATAGGCTCGCATACGGCAGACGCCCTCCTGGAAAGAGGATACGAGGTGCGCATCCTCGACAGCCTCCAGGCGGCGGTACATCCCAAGGGCAAACCCCCTTGGTTGCCCAAGGAGGCGGAGTTCATCCAGGGGGATGTGCGAGACAGAGAGACCCTGGCGCGGGCCCTGAGGGGTGTGCGAGTGGTTTTTTATTTTTCCTCCTACCAGGATTATCTGCCCGATTTCAGCACGTTTTTCCACGTGAACAGCGTGAGCACGGCCCTGATTCATGAATTGATACTCGCGGAGAGCAGAGAGGGTATGAAGAGGGCTGGAAAGGTCGAAAAAGTGATCGTGGCGTCGAGTCAGGCGGTCTACGGGGAAGGGCAGTACTCATGCAGGAATGGGTTGTGCAGCAACAGAAATGCAGTGATACAACCGGAGACTCGGCACGAAGAACAGCTTCGAAGGAAGCAATGGGAGGTTCTCTGTCCCGAGTGTGGAGAGCCCATGACCCCCCTGAGGTTGAGTGAAGTATATCATAATCCGTACAATGCGTATGCCATAAGCAAACTCGCCGAGGAGATGGCCGCGGTCCGGCTGGGCAGGCTCCACGGCATCCCGACCGTGGCCTTAAGGTACTCCATCGTTCAAGGTCCGCGGCAGTCGCTTTATAACCAGTATTCGGGAATCTGCCGGATATTTTGTCTTCGCCTGCTGAACGATCTTCCGCCCATCATATATGAAGATGGATTTCAGAAAAGGGACTATACACATATCAGAGACGTTGTGGAGGCCAATATGCTGGTCCTTGAGAAAGGGCGGGCCGACTACCAGGTGTTCAACGTGGGAAGCGGGCTGGAGATCACGGTACGGGAGTATGCCGAGGCCCTGACGCGAAAACTCGGCAAGGATATAGCCCCCTTAATCCCGGGGGAGTACCGTGTTGGAGATAATCGTCACAGCCTCTCGGATGTCTCCAAGCTCAGGGCGCTCGGTTGGATACCTCGTCGCGGGCTGAATCAGATCCTGGAAGACTACCTGGCTTGGATCCAAGACCAGGGAGATGTAAAGCAGTACTTCACCCAGGCGGAAAGCGAGTTGAGGGAAAAGGGGGTAGTCCGCAAGGCTGGAAAAGGCTGAGGAGTTGTCCGTTGGTGGGACTCGGGCCGGAAGCATGGTGCAGGATCGGGTGGAGAATACTGCGGAGAGGGTGGGCTTATTTCCCAAGAAGCCGTGAGAACCTCGAAAGGGACAGGTTCAAGATATGAAGGCCTTCCTCCTGGCCGCAGGAAAGGGATCGCGGCTTCGGCCCTTGACCGATCGGATACCCAAGTGCCTGGTTCCCATCCGGGGTAAACCGCTGTTGCAGATTTGGCTGGAGCAGTTGGCCCGTTACGGGGTAGCGGAGGTTCTGATCAATGCTCATCACCATGCAGACCAAGTCGAGGCTTTCTTGCAAAGCCGGCGTGGAAAGCCCCGGATCAGGCTTGTTCATGAGCCGGTCCTGCTGGGTAGCGGGGGGACCGTTTGGGCGAACAGGGATTTTGTTTCGGGGGAGGACGATTTCTGGGTGATCTACGGGGATAATCTCAGTTGTGCAAACCTCCGGGAAATGGAGGCTTTCCATCGGGCCCATGGGGGAATTGCGACCATCGGGCTTTTCCGGTGCGAAAGGCCCACCGAATGCGGTATCGCCGTGCTGGATGAGAGCGACAGGATCTTGGACTTCGAGGAGAAACCTACGAGCCCCAAGGGCGACCTGGCAAACGGGGGGATCTACCTGCTGAGCAGGGAGATCTTCCACGAGGTTTGTTGGGATGTGGCAATGCCGTTGGATTTTGGCTTTCACGTTCTTCCACAGCTTCGGGGGAAGATGTACGGCTATGTGATCCATGATTACCACATGGACATCGGGACACCGGCCGGCTACGAGCGGGCCCAAGGGGAGTGTCCTGAATACCTGGCAGAGTGAGAATCCCCAGGGTGCCGGGCCCCGGGGTGTGTAGCTAAAGAGAGATTGAAGAAGCAATGAGGGGGGGCGTCATGGGAAGGGAGATCATCGAGGAATACGTAAGACAGGTGACAGAGACCATATCTCGGATTCCCGTTGAGAAGATAGAGAGGGTTGTGAACATGATCTACCAGGCTTACGCCCGGGACAGGCAGATATTCATTCTGGGGAACGGGGGGAGCGCGTCGACCGCTTCCCACTTCTGCTGCGACCTGGGTAAGGGAGCGGTGGTGGATGGGAAGCGGCGCCTGCGGGTGGTGAGTCTGAATGACAATACGGCCCTTTTGACTGCTTATGCCAACGATTTCGGGTATGAAAGCGTGTTTGTAGAGCAATTGAAGAATCTCATACAAAGGGGAGACGTGGTCATCTGCATCACAGGATCCGGGAATTCACCGAACGTGCTCCGGGCTATCCAATTTGCAAATGAGAGGGGAGCCCAGACGATCGGCTTCCTAGGTTTCGGAGGGGGTAAAGCCATGGAGATTGTGACAGAACACGTTACCGTGGACAATTCCAACTACGGCCAGGTCGAGGACGTCCACATGTTGTTGTGCCACCTGGTGAGCCAGTACTTCCGAGACATGGTGATGAACGGCGGATGAGAAAACGGGGAAGAAGGCCTATTTGGATGGAACCATGCAAAGAGTGAGTCGATGAAGGGGAGTCAGGTCGAATGCTGTCTGATTAGGCATGGTGAGACTCGGTCGAATCTCGAAAAGGTATATGCCGGTTCCAGTCGAGAAGGGCTGACTCCGCGCGGTGAAGAGGAGTGTCGCCTCCTGGGCCGTGCCCTGAAAGGGAGGGG
>JAFDHF010000103.1 GCA_019308905.1 Deltaproteobacteria bacterium | reverse complement strand
CAGGCAACCCCACGAGAGAGATAGGAGCACCTTTGCGGTCAATCAGAAGAAGCGATGACGAAGCTCTTCCTTTCAACCAGTTCGCCGTTGAGAAAGACCTCCACATTCCACCGGCCGCTTCTCAGGGAATCGTCCATGTCCAGATGGGCTGTGAAAGTGAAGAAGACGCCTGGATCAAGGCTCCCCGGGGTATGAAACGATGCCGAGCCGGCGGTCCAGATCTCGCCTTGCGGGTCGATCCACCTGGCCGAAAACGTGTAGGACCGGTCCGGTTCAAGGCCATGCCACCGGGATACGAGAAAGACCCGCTTGTCTCTGCCCTTCACAAAAACGGAACCAACAGCCTGGGGCCGGGTGGTTACACTCCGGATGCTTTCCTGATCAAAAAACTCGTTGCCAAGCTTTTCCAAGACCCACGCCGGGGGGTGTGCGTTTTCTATGTCGGTGCACAAAACGATCTGGTGGGTAGAAGAGCCTCCCGTCAATCCCTGGCTGGCAACGCCCAAAACGGCAAGACCAGCAAGCAACGCAACTGTTCCCTTCATCTTCTTTCTCTCCTGTGTGTACTTCACCCTTCATGCAAACCAAACCGGTGAGTTTCATGCCCTCGACGGCACTTCACATATTGCAGACTATGGCTGGAAATTCACCCGGGCATCACCGAACAGGATCTCACAATCAGCCCCCTCACGTTCCTCCACCCCAGCTTCAGGGCTTCTTTCCCTCGTAGTAGGCCAGCACCTTCCTCACATATCTTTTCGTCTCCTTGAAGGGGGGGACTCCCTTGTATTTTCTCACGTTGGCAGAACCGGCGTTGTAAGCCGCAATCACCATCTCCAAGGAATCGAATCTCGACAAAAGAAACCCGAGATGCTTGATCCCCCCCTTGATGTTCTCCTCGATATCATAAGGGTCCACACCGAGTCGAGCAGCAGTACTGGGCATGAGCTGCATCAGACCGATTGCCCCCTTATGGGAGACAGAGGAATGCTCGAACTCACTCTCGGCATTGATAATCGCAAGCACCAAGGCGGGGTCCACGTGGTATCTCCTGGAATACTTGAGAATAGAAGACCCGATGACCCTGACGGCCTTCCAGTCGACCTTCCCCTCCTCGTCCGGTGCCTCCAAGGGCTTCTTCCCATGGCTCTCCGGCGGAGCCTCGACCTCCACCTGCGGGGACCCCAATCCTACCGGAGGGGAGTTCGCCCTGACGGCCTCCACCGTCTTGGCACTCCCCCTTCTTATCTTCTCAACAGATGGGACGATCCCATCATCAGTCACTCCTCCAAACAGCCCGTCAATACCCCTCAGACAAGCCATCTGGACAAAGCTTCCCGGTCGAACGCCGGGGACGGAAGAAAATGGATCCCCTCCCCCGGTCCAAACCCCTTTTCCCGCCTTGTTCCCGTCTCCGTCCACCCCGAAGGCGGAGACAGGACGGCCGGACATTCCCCTGTCATGCCGCCCGGTGTTTTCCGGGATACAAGTCGACCTGAATACCCCGGCGTGGACCTCTCCACCGCCTCCCTGCACAAGGCTCCTCCTTCTCCCGCCGTGGCGTGAAGTATTCTCCCAATCCCTCGTATCCGCCAAGATCTTCGTGACCCTTTTACCGTCGTAAAGAAAGACTTCCCTTCCTGCAACCCATATCACATCACCCTCGGCATTCAGCCTCGGGTTGCCTGCCAAGGCCACACCCTTTGCGAGTTGGATAATTTTCGAGCCGTCGTAAAAGGATATCTCTTTCCCGGCACTCTTTGGTTCACTCCACCATACCATCTGCCCCCTGCCGTTCAGCTGGAGCCCGACTTCGTCGTATGAGTTATCTGTAAGCTGCCTGATGCTTTCGCCGTCATAGAACCATACCTCGTAGTCTTCACCGTCAAACTCCCTCCAAGCCACCCGCCCCAAATCATCTATGTGGGGGTCTATGTCATCGCAAAAATTACCGGTGAGACGGAGCGTGCTTGACCCGTCAAACAAGAGTATTTCGTAGTCATCACCGTCCCACTGCTGCCACACAACCTGTCCTCTGCTGTTTATTCCGGGACTGCCTTCTACCGCAGGGCAACCGCCCGGGCATGCTTGCCCAATCCTCCTTGCAGCCATACCCGCGTGCCCATCCAATCCTGAGGGATAGGGGGTGTCTGGGTTGCCTCTATCGTGAATCAGTATGTATGCCAGGACACCGAATACGGCGAACAGAGCCACAAACAGCAGATACGAAGATTTGTTCATCTTTTTCTGACCCCTCTTTGAGATGGAGAAGACGAGATCTGATCCGTGCCGCTTTATCTAACGTCCCATAGAGAATCTACAAAGTCAGCTATCGGAGAATCAAGTCTTCACCCGGCCGGAACCGCCTTGTCTGCTCCCCCCATAGGCGGCCCGCCTCTCCAGACTCCTCCATTGTAACCGAACGGAATTCCTTGTCAAGAAAAAAGTAGCTTGATTTCAGCAACTTACAGCATTTGACAGGATTTGACTCTTAGGGGCTGAACGTCATGGGGAGTATCGGGATCGCTCCTTGTTAGGGTGAAGCCGGGCTTGCTCCTCCCGTCTCATTCAGGCAGCCAATCCCTCTTGATCAATACGCCGTCACAACTCCAGGTGGGCTCACCTCTGTAATTGTACAATACCCAGCCTCCCGATGCCCACCCTGTGGCCTCGGCCCTCACTGCATATGATGAGAACTCATTGGGGAAGGTCGAGTAGGTGAAATATTTCGTTCCTGATATATCCACGCCGTAGCTCTTGAGCTCGTTGTGATCAGCCTTATAGTATCTGTGGTTCTTCATGTAGTAGAAGGCCTGCGAGCGAATCACTTGAGGCAGAATCTTGTAGATCTCTGCACATCTCGATTCTGACCCATAATTTGAGATAATAACCGTTGTAACTGTCGCAAGGATGGCCACGATATTCACCACCACGAGCAGCTCGACCAGGGTAAATCCCTCTTGGCGAATGGTCATTGTCCTTCCAGCCGAAAGGCGGGTACCAGCCACTAGCAGAACGATCCGCCGTACCTTGGACCTTACAAAAGGGGAAAATCACCCCCTTCAGTGAGAACGGGACTCACCGAAGCGGGCAAGATCCCTCTCCCTCCGATTCTACAACCTATGGCAGAGATAGAACTCCGACGGTTCCACCGCTGTTCACACTCATTTACACCAGCGGCCGACCCCATCTGAAGGCATAGACCTCTTCCTCAGCAAATGGCGCGGCCGGAACGGATAGACCCCACCCCCCAGAGGGGCAAGCTATCTCCGTGCCAACTCTCACGATCTGGGCTCAGTCTGCGGGAGTCACGGGAAGTTACCAAACAAGACCACGATTCCGGCCTCCACGAAGGGTATCATTTGATGCCAAAGAGGATCATTTCATACCGAGAGTAGACAACTCCCGACAAATCTCCATCAAGAGGCCATGGGACCTCCTTTTTTCACCGTACCGGCGCGACCTCTAGCCGTAACCTGTACCGGCCGTGGGCGCCCTTCCCAGGTGGTGCACCGGAGATGTGAAAACTCCATGGACTGGGGCCGGAAGTCCTTGCGCGAGTCGAACCGCATCGTCAAGATCTTCGCGCAAAATCCGTACGGGGCTGCACAATCCCTTTTTCCCATTCCCGGTTCAGTCACCCGATCGCCCCTTTTTCTCCTGCCCGAGGAATTCCGGCCGAGTACGGGCCGTGTTTTTCAAGCCGTATTTCTTGAGGCGATAGAGAAGCGTCGCCTTAGAGATACCCAAGAGCCTCGCGGCCTTTGCCTTGTTGCCTCCACACTTCTCTACAGCCTGTCGGATAAGCTCCTTGACCACGGACTCCAGTTCAATCCCATCCTCTGGGAGCTCGCCAGGAAATCCATCCTGCCTTTTGTCGAGTCGTACCGACCGCCTGAAACGGAGGAATGAGAGGTGCCTCGCCTCCAGCACGTGCCCGTTTTCAGCCAGCAGTACGCTTTCGATGGCGTTCTTCAGCTCTCTCACGTTCCCCTTCCAGGGATGGGAAGTCAGCAGGCTCTTGGCTTCCTCGGAAATAGACCGAAAATTCCTCCCGAATTTCTGATTCAGTTTCTCTATGTAGAACATGGCAATAGGAATAATGTCTTCCTTTCTCTCTCTAAGAGGAGGAATCCCTATTCTGGCTACATCCAACCGGTAGTAAAGGTCTTCACGGAAGTGACCGGCTCTTATCGCCTCTTCGAGGCTCTTGTTTGAGGCTGCAATCACCCTCACGTCCAGTCGGATTTTTCGAGTTCCACCAACGCGGAAGAACTCTTTACCCTCGAGAACTCTCAGGAGCTTTGTCTGCGCCTCCAGGGGAAGCTCGCTGATTTCATCAAGCAGTATCGTCCCCCCATTGGCCATCTCAAATTTCCCCTTTTTCCCCTGGCGGAACCCTCCGGTGAAACTCCCCCCCTCGTATCCGAATAGCTCGGTTTCGATCAAGCCGCTGGGAATCGCACTGCTGTTGACAGTAATAAAAGGGCCACCGGCCCGGGGGCTCAGATAGTGGATAGCCTCGGCGATCAGCTCCTTGCCGGTCCCCGTTTCGCCCTCAATCAGAACAGTGACGTCCGGGAATCTCGCGATTTTCTCGATCAGCTGGAAGATCTGCCTGATTTTCTCGCTCTTGCTGATGAACTTCTCTCGTTTGAATGTTTCAATGGTCTCGAGGCCAGCACGAGCCGCCTCTCTCTTGTGCTTCGGAGGTTCCATGTAAAAACCCTTACGCCGGATCTCAAACCGAGGGATACCCAAAATGATTTGAAATTCAACGGACCTGACTCACAAGGCCAACAGGTTCAAGCTCTCAGGAGCCCTCACAAAGAAGCTATCGCCGAGTGTCAGGTCATACCAAGGAATAGGGGCACCACCAAAACCGATATCTAGGCTTCTGACAGCAGATTCTGAAGATAGCCGAGGGCCTGCCTTGCTGCAGTCTCACCGTCAGGGAGGGGCAGGCACTCGATCCCCAGGTACCCCTCGTATCCTATGTCTCGCAGGGTAGACAGGATGGACGGGAAATCGAGATGCCCCATTCCCGGAGCCCAGCGGTTGCTGTCGGCGAGATGGATATGGACCAACCTGTCGGCGTTGTCTCTCAAGGCTCTTTCGATAGAGGTCTCCTCGATATTCATGTGAAAGGTGTCCAGATGAAGGCCGACCACAGGGGATCCCATTTCCTCAATGAAACGTCTTGCCTCTTCAGCGGTATTTAGAAAATTGCTCTCATACCGGTTGATGGCCTCGAGCGTCAAGCCCGTGTGAGACTCTCGTGCATACTCGGCACATTCGAGCAGGCAGTCCTTCGCTCTCGCCCTGGCCACAGCCCTTTCCGGCTCTTTCTCCGGCAGAGGCCCCTTGATCGTGCCGATGATCACCCTGGCCCCGATCTGTGCCGCAAAATCCACGTGGGCTTTGATCCGCTCGATCGCGGCGAGTCTTATCTCCTCATTCCCCGAAGTGAAGAAGATCCCCTCATCCACGTAAGCCTGTCCTGTTCCGATCGTCGATACAACCACCCCTGCCTCCTTGATGCTCCGCAGGACGGCCCTCCGGTCGAGTCGGTTTGGATCTCTGATGTGGAGTTCCACGGCCTCAAATCCAATGCGGGCCGCCTCTTGAATCTGCTGGGCATAGTCACCCTGAAACAAGATCGGCGCAAATCCCGAACCAGAAGCAGAGATAGTAGCACTGACTTTCATCCTCCTCGTCCTCCAGTCTCTCGCTGGCTTGGAGTCACTTATACGGTCAACCCCCAAAACGCGGCCCGGAGGGGCCCGGGCAACAGGCCACCCTCTCATACGGACCAACCAACTACTAAGCTACACAAAACCATGGATTTGAGCAAGGGATGGGGAATATCCGCGCTGTCTCTCCGTTTGTTGGGGATCTTTTCTCTTGAAAGGAGAGCGCCTTGTCGCCAGGCTTCTCCTCCTGTTGAGATCTGCTGGAATGCTATGGCGAGTGGTCTTCATGTGAGCCCAGGCTTCTTGGAGGCGACTCCTGATAAGGGTATCGCCAGAGGGCATCTTCGTCTATTTCGAGGCCCAGCCCAGGACCAGTAGGGATCTTGATATAACCCCCTTCCACTCTTAAGGGGTTCACCGATATGGCGTCTCCAGGCTCGGCGAAGTTCACAAAATACTCGGTGATGAGAAAATTCGGAATAGTCGCGGCTACCTGGATGGTTGAGGCCAGGGCGACGGTGGTGCTATTGTAATTGTGAGGAGCAACTCCAACGTAATGGGGCTCGGCCATGGCGGCGATCTCTTTGAGTTCCAGGATCCCCCCGCAGCTAGCCACGTCAGGATTCAAGATATCAGCTGCCCTTTTCTCCAGCACTTCCCGGAAAGCGTTCTTGGTGTAAAGTGTCTCTCCAGTTACCACGGGCAACCCAGTAGCCCGCCGCACTTCGACCATGGCATCCAGGTTGTCCGATGGAACAGACTCCTCGTACCAGAAGGGGTTGAACTCCTGGATCATTCTGGCCACCCGTATGGCGTGCATGGGAGCCAGCCGCCTGTGGACCTCCACGAGGATGTCTATGTCAGGACCGACTGCATACCGAACCGCCCTCATATTCTCAGCAGCCGCCTTCTCGTCGGCCTGGCTGATAAACAGGCGCCACGGCCCGGGGAAGGGGTCGAATTTGAGGGCAGTGAAGCCCGACTTCACGGTCTCAGCCGCCATCCTGGCCAGCTCCTCGGGAGTCCTCGCTCCGGCGTACCAGCCGTTGGCGTATACTCTTATTCTGTCACGGCACGGCCCCCCAAGCAGATTGTACACCGGAGTGCCGAGAGACTTGCCCACAATGTCCCATAGAGCCTGTTCTATGCTGCTCACCGCACAAAACAGATCCATTGCCCCTCTCCTCCCGGCAAAGTCATCGTATGCCATGCAGACAAATCTTTTGATATGGAAAGGGTTCATTCCTGCGATGTACCTTGAGAGTTCCACAATATGCTGGGCAATGTTCTTGTCCCTGTCAGGCAATGTATATGCCTCACCCCAGCCCTCAATCCCCGCATCGGTTTTCACCTTCACCAGGAGCCAGTTCTTCCCCCCTATCCAACCGCTCCTGGCCGTGTTGGGACGAGTGAGAAAAGTCTCGACTCCAGTGATCTTCATACAGTCCTCATTAGGGTCAATTTTGCGCTGTCTATGTCCGAGCCAAGACACCGTGTAAAATTCAATAGCATAATAACCCCGGCGAACGGGCGAAACAATGCCCTTTTCAAGTTCCCCGGTACAACGGCACCTTTCGCCACTCAAACCAATCCCTTCCCTTGAGCTCGGCCTGGTCGCGGCCCGCAAAAGCCTATCCCAGACGGTCGTCGCCCCTCGCCCTGAACCCTAAGCCACGCAGCGGTGGGAAGCCTGACCCAGCGCCATCACGCAAGTTGCTTGAGAACCTACGTCCCCTTCTTTTTTTTGACAAAAAGAGGGCCAGACCGTTTTCTTTTTGGGGGGGTCTGGCCCGTGGAGGAGGAGGAAGAGGAA
>JAFDHF010000102.1 GCA_019308905.1 Deltaproteobacteria bacterium | reverse complement strand
CTCGCGGACAGGCGACGAAATGATCCCTGTCTACTTCCACGAGTTCCGGTTCCTCAAGTGAGCAGTTTTCATCGGCGTACGGGCATCGGGTGGCGAACCTGCAACCCTTAAATTCATACGTCGAAGTCGGTATCCTGCCCTTTATCGGTATCTCTGAACGCCCGATTTTAGGATCCGGAATAGGCACAGCGGATAGAAGAGCTTGCGTGTACGGGTGCAACGGTTCGGTTATTATCTTCTCAGCTGGCCCTCTTTCCACCAACTTACCCAGGTACATCACACCTATGACGTCGCACATGTACCTCGACACGGCTATATCGTGTGTGATGAACAGAAGGGTTAGGGATAACTTCTTCCTCATCTCGAGCAGCAGGTTCAAGATCCCCACCCTTATTGAGACATCAAGCATCGACACGGGCTCGTCAGCGACGATGAAGGTCGGGTTCAACAACAGGGCCCGGGCTATGACTAACCTCTGCCTCTGTCCTCCGCTCAATTCGTAGGGGTATTTAGGCAGAAGCATGTCTATTGGAGTCAGGTCGACCGTTTTCATGATCTCTCTGATCCTATCCATCTCCTCCTCCTTGCCATCCGCGAGTTTATGGATTCTCAGTGGTTCCGCCAATGTACCCTGTACCGTCAACCACGGGCTGAGATATTCATATGGATCTTGGAAGATCATCTGCCTCTTGAGTGCAAGCTCCTTCATTTCATCATCATTATTGGTTATGGTGGATATGTCGACCCCATCGAAGTAGACTCTCCCACTCGTCGGGGGGACGACACCCATCAACAATCGTCCCGTGGTAGTCTTCCCGCATCCACTCTCACCAACTAGGCCGAATATCTCACCCCTCTTGATGTCGAATGAGACCCCGTCCACAGCTTTGACAAATCTGCTTTTCCTTGATAACAGCGATTCCACTATGCCGCTGGATAGATCGTACCACTTCTTCAGATCCTGTACTCTGATCATCACGTCGTCGTCCATCTTCGACTACCTCTTGGCTGCTATCTCCTCCCAGAAATGGCAGGCCACGCTGTGGTTGTCGCCTATCTGTTTCAATTCTGGCTCTTCAGTCCGGCATATCTCTTGAGCGAAAGGGCATCTGGGATTGAACCTGCAGCCCGCCGGGGGATTTATCAGGTCAGGAGGATTCCCGACAATGCTCTTCAACGGACGCCTTTCACCCGCGATGCTTGGAAACGCGCTTATGAGGGCATTCGTGTAGGGATGCAGCGGGGATTCGAACATGGTGTCCACGTCCGAGTGCTCGACGATCTTCCCTGCATACATGACGGCCAGCTCATCGCAAGTCTGAGCGATCACGGAAATGTCGTGGGTGATCAGCATCATCGAGAGGTCTAGCTTCTCCCGCAGATCCTTTATCAACTCCGTGACTTGGTGTGCGACGATAACATCTAAGGCGGTAGTGGGTTCGTCTGCGATAATGACCTCTGGGTTGCATGCTAGGGCCATCGCCACCATGACCCTCTGCCTCATACCACCGCTCAGCTCCCAAGGGTAGTTGTTCGCTCTTGACGCGTCGATGCCGACCATCTCCAAGAGTTCCCTTGCACGAGAGTAGGCCTCTTCCTTCTCTACATCTTCATGAATCATGATGGGGTCTGCTATCTGTCTCCCAACTTTGAAGAGGGGGTTCAGCGAGGCCATGGCCCCCTGGAATACTGTCGATATGCCCTTCCATCTGACTTTTCTGAGCTCTGGCTCGCTCAATTTTAGTATGTCGGTGCCTTTGAAGAGGATCTCTCCCCCAAGAACCTTCCCCGGATAGGGTAGGATCCGCATAACTGAGAGAGCTATCGTGGTCTTTCCGCAACCCGATTCGCCAGCGAGGCCAAGTGCAACTCCCTTTCGCAGATTGAAGCTCACATCATCAACCGCTTTGACGGCGCCGAAGGGTGTTAGGTAGTGAGTTAACAGGTTTTTGACTTCCAGTACGTCCATACCTCTCTCCTCCCCTATTTTAACCGCCTTACAGTCGGGTTCAGTATCGCATCTAGCCCCTCGCTGAGGAGGTTGAAGGCCAGCATGGCGACGAGGACGAAGAATCCCGGGAAGACCACGCCCCACCATGCCCCTCTCAGAAGGAAAGCGCGTCCCATAGCCAACTCTGTGCCCCACTCCGGGGTTGGTGGGGGAATGCCGAGGCCGAGGAAGCCAAGACCTGCTATTGCCAGTGTTCCCCTAGCTAATCCGAGGGAGATTGTGACGAAGAGTATGGACAAATAGAAGGGCGCTATGTGGTTGAATATTATGTGCATGTTGTTGGCGCCCAACACTTTCTCTGCCTCTATGAAACCCCGCTCCTTAATCGAAAGGGTAATACTACGTATCATCCTGAAATTCGATGGTATCCTGCCAAACGAGACTGCCAAGGCAGTCTGCCAGATACCAGGCCCCAATACGACCGCCATGATCAACACAAAAATGAATCCAGGGAAGACGTACAACGAGTCCATGATGAGCATTAGGACTCGGTCTATGGGCCCACCGAAGAATCCTGATATGGAGCCAAGTAGCAGGCCAATAGAAAGCGAGACACCCACTGCAATCAATGACACTCCGAGCGAGTACTTTGATCCAACAATCAACCTGCTGAATAGATCCCTACCCAGTAGATCCGTTCCCATTATATGCTTGGAGGATGGTGGCTGCAACAGATCATCTGAGAACTCAAGTGGGTCGTAGGGTGCAATATACGCGCCGAAGAGAACGAATATTACTAGCACAATACAAAAAAATATGCCAAGTGTTGTCATGAACTTCGCCGATTTAGGTGCTATCTTAAATAACTTCATAAAGCTACTCTCGCTCAATCTCTTTTTCAGGCTCATGTTTCTCAACTTCACCCCCTAGAATTTCACCCTTGGATCTGCCATGGCGTATATTATATCCACGAAGGTGTTCATTGAAACAACTACAATCGCGTATATTCCTACTATTCCTTGGATCAAGTTGAAGTCACGACCTGTTAAAGATGTTATCAGAAGACTACCAAGTCCAGGTAGACCAAATATTTGTTCCGTTATTGTTGATCCACCGAGAAGCCAAGCGAAGCTAAATCCCACCGATGTAATTACCGGCAATAAGGCGTTCCGCAATGCGTGTTGATAAACTATCCTTTTTTCAGGGACCCCCGTTGCCCTTGCGGTCCTGATGTAATCCTCTCCTAGCACGTCAATCAATGAGGCTCTCGTGACCCTGCTCAACATCGGGAGGTTTGACAGTGCAATGGATAAACAAGGCAAGAAGAGAAAACGCGCAGACTGGACGAACGCCCCAAAGTCAAGGGCTAATAGGCTGTCCAGTGTGAGCAGCCCTGTCACCTTTTCTATATGGACGCTGGGAGGAGTCCGACCGCTAATGGGGAAAATACTCAACATCAGACCAAAGAAAAGTTGGAGCAACAAAGCCGTCCAGAAACTTGGGTTCGAGTACAAGTATAGAGTTAACCCTCTAATCGTATGATCTGCGATAGTGTCTCTCTTTAGAGCAGCAAATATACCAAGGGGTATGCCAAACAATATCGATAGCATTAAGGCGCCTGCAGTGAGCTCAACTGTAACGGGATATACATCCAATATTTTCCGCCAAACTGGAACCTTGTATCTGAAAGATATTCCTAAGTCGCCGCGGAAAAAGTTGCTCATATAGTCTATGTATTGCACGTACATGGGTTTGTCTAGTCCTAGTTCATGCCTGACTTCATCTATATATTCCTCTGGCAACTCTTCACCGTATAATACTCGAACGGGATCGCCGGGGATAATATGCATCATGAAGAAGACTGTACTAAGGAGGATGATCAGGGTGGGTATTATCAGAAGGGTTCTTACTATGACGTAGTAGCGTAGTTTCATTCTTTCATCACCAAGGGTTGATCGGTTCCAAATTATAACGCCTGTTTTTCTTTTAAGTATTGTTGTCTATCCTTATTAGAAATTTTTTCAATAACGAATATTTCTAGTTAATAATAAAAAAAGGAAAAATAGTGTTTAATTATATCCGGGCATGGGGGGATTTTTTGTGGCCCAGTCGTCGGGTATTACCTTTGATGCGGCCCATACACCCTGGTATGGTACATCGCAGGTGTACCAGTATTCATAGCCCTCGACCCAAGCCTGTTTGACGTCCCAGTATCCCGAGATGTAGAGCGGTACGCAGAAGCCTTCGTCAACGATGTAGTCCTGTAGTTCCTCGTATACCTCAGCCCTCTCTGGTGGATCGCCAGTGGCATCGTAGAGCTCCCTTCCTCTAGCTATCAGTTCGTCGACGTGGCTGTCGTTGAATCCTAGGGGTATTGTAAGGTATGTGCTCGTCGATAGCATCATGTAGTTTATTTCGGCATCTGGATCCATATAGTCTAGGGTCCAGCCTCTGAAGAACATGGGTAGGCGCCCTTCTGATCTGAAATCAAAGTAGACGCCTCTGTCGATCATCTTGAGCTCTACATCTATGCCGATCTTGGCTAGCTGTGCTTGGACGATAGTACCCATCTCTCTGTTGAACTCAGCTCCTGAGCCGCTTGGATACCAGAGCTCGGTTGAGAAGCCGTCCGGGTATCCTGCCTCAGTAAGGAGGGCCTCCGCTTTTGCATATCTCTCCTCCCATGAAAGATTTCTAATCTCTTCCATCACCGGTTTGTAGTAGGGCTGGATTGGACGTACTTGGCTGTGAGAGACCTCGGCGGTGCCGAACATGAGCTTGTCGACTATCTCATTGGGATCAATAGCATACTGTATGGCTTTCCGGACACGTGTGTCATTCAGCGGTGCATATTCTGGTCTGTAGTTCATGTGTAAGAAGTTTGCGGCTCCAACCCAAGGAACATAATCGACAACAAGGTTTGGATTGGATCGCATGTCATCGATATCTGCCCGCGCTATCCCACTTACAGTGTGATCCACCTGCCCTGCCTCCACAGCCATCCTCAAAGATGCTTCATCCTTGTACATCTGCACAACAACGTACTCTATGTCTTCGCTCTTAGAAGGCCCTGCGTAAGGCCCATTTGGGTTCACCGGGTACTCATCCCAGGCCTGGAATACCTCTCTCTCATCTGGGATCCATTCAACCAGCTTGAATGGCCCGTATCCAACCTGGTTCTGGAAACTCTCTATTGGGTCGGTCTCCTTGGCATATAGCTCGGTTGATGTGGGGCTGTAGATGTTTGCGTAGTTCAGGCCGAATAACCCTGCGAAGGTCATCGGTATGAAGCCATCCTCAGGTATGTAGAGATGAAGAGTGAGGTCATCAGGGACCTCTAGCCTGCTCCATGCGTGAGTGTGCCAGTAGCGAGGAGCGGTCCATTTGTGCTGCTCTCTGTAGGGCATCTCGAAGGCCTCCTGCTCGTAACAGTACTTCACGGCCTCTGCATCGATTGTGGTGCCATCTACGAACTTTAAGCCTTCCTTAATCTTGAACTCAATGTACGTTTCGCCCGTCTCAGCGTTCTCCTTGACCTCCCAGCTCTCGGCTATAAGAGGATTAAAGTATGCTAGGTTGGGCTTGAACCCGGCCTGATCGGGCCAGAGTAGTTTCCCGGCGGTGATGTAGCTCTGAAGCTCATCTCCTCTGCCTGAGCCAAGGTTCTGCACTCCGGGGTGGAACTCCCCACCTACACAGCCCAGGTACATGGTCTTCGACCATTTCTCCCACTTGGCGTACTGCTCAGCCAGACGCTCTTCTTCCTGTTTCTTGGTCTGCTGGTTTTGTGTGTACCAATAACCAGCGGCGCCAACGGCAATAAGTACAACTACTGCTATGACTATATATTTTCTATCTATTGACATATTTATCCGACAATAGTCATATTTTACAGCTTTTAACATTTCCGACAAAGAGATAAGTTACCCCTCATCGACGACCTAAAGGCCTCTGAGGCTCAGGATAAAGGGCAGTGTGTTGTCGATTATCACTGGTATTTCCATTTTATTCCTGTCGAGGTTGTGATATTTCGATTGTGGGGGAATGTGATCTCCTCCACCAGAAAGGTTACGATTATTATCCAACTGGCATTTCGAAAGAGTTTTTACTTTCAGTCTATTCCTCCTATAGCCATGTCAGATAAAGTAAAGGTCCTGATCACATTCATCATCGAGCCGAATTTGATTAGAAAAATCAAGGAAGTGGACTCTCGCGTCGAGGTTCTGTATGAGCCGGACCTCCTCGGCAGACCTCGATACCCGTGCGACCAACACGGGACTCCTGTCCAACACACCTCCGCACAGGAGAAACGCTGGTCGGACCTGCTGTCCCAAACTGAAGTCCTTTTCGGATACGTATTACATACGAACATAAGTGAACTGCCTAAAGCTGCGCCACGCCTCAAATGGGTGCAATCCCCCAGCGCAGGAGTAGGCCAATGGGTCAAGCGAACGGGCTTCTCTGATCTAGAGATACACCTAACGACCGCAAGTGGGATACACGCCACGCCACTGGCAGAGTTCTCCATGATGGCCATGCTCTGGTTCGTGAAGGACGCCCCCCGGATGATCGCGGAGAAGGAGCGCAGGCACTGGGAGAGATACGCCGGAACCACTCTGAAAGGAAAGACGATCGCCGTGATCGGCTTGGGGAGTATAGGCCAGGAGGTGGCTAGGCTTGCGAGGAGCTTTGGAATGCACGTCATAGGGACCAAACGCTCGACGGATGGGGTCGACCCGGTGTCTCTTAATGTGGAGAGCCTCTACCCGAGGACGGCCCTGAAGACAATGCTAGCTCAGGCCGACTTCGTTGTGATATGCCTCCCTCACACACTCGAGACTGAGGGGCTGATGGGAGAAGAAGAGCTAGCGGCGATGAAACCGGGTGCCGTATTGATCAACATCGCCCGGGGAATTATAGTCGACGAGGTCGCCCTCATAAACGCTCTGAATTCCGGCCGCCTCTCGGGGGCCGCTCTCGACGTCCAGACGAAGGAGCCCCTACCCCCAGATAGCCCCCTGTGGGGAATGCCCCACGTGCTCTTGAGCCCTCACTCAGGTAGCAACGTGGACAGCGAGAACGTTGAGCTGGTGAAGCTTTTCTGTGATAACCTGCGTCGATACCTAGACGGAAAGCCTCTCCGGAACGTACTAGATAAAAATCTACTATATTAGTCGATATTTCCCTTTTTTCGAGTGGGTATCATGAGAAAGAGAATGAGACAGCCGCCTTTTTCGTTAACTCGTTAATTGATTGAGCAAACATAAGCGTCATCCCAAGAAGGGTGACGGGCAACCCCCATCCGAAACTCGTCCTCAGGCCTATCCCCAATCCAGTACCGAAGCTCATGAAAAATATGACCACCCCTAGAACGGCTGTAAGAAAAAGAGTCAATCTTATCCAGTATTTCTTGTACCTGATGACGGAAAGGGCTGCCGCCGACACGAGCATTACGCCGGCAACGGATACTCCCGAGCTGACAAACCAAAGGGTATTCACCAATTCGCCATCCTCATAGAGCTTAGCATACATCGGTGACATCAGAATGTGCTTGTGGAAACGCAGTTCGCCCTGTCTGGTCTCGGGGTCCATCGCGGGGTAAGAGTCATAACCCTTGGTGACCCAGGGCCCAAACACCCCCAGAATTACTATCACGCCGATAGCTAGACCCCAAAAATCTATCTCCATATCCTCAGTAATATAATTGAACACGTTAATATTGCTATCTCGCTCGGGGGAAAACTCCCTGAAGTGAGGTACAAGTTTTATTATAGAGATGGCATGTTGGGGTTCTCCTTCTTTCAAGTAGAATAAACCATATTCTAGACCAGGAGGAGAACGAGATTTGATGTGTGTTGGACTTGATGTCCATAAGCGTGTCTGCTACGGAACCGTGATGGACGAAAAAGGAAAAGTGGTCAAGCAGGCCAAGTTCATTAACAACCCAGAGGGAAAGGGCGGCTTCGGCGGTCTCCATCCCGGGCCCCGAGACCGACGAGCTGGCCGAGAAGGCCAAACAGTACGGTACCTACGTCCAGGAAGGTGAACCCGTGGATACCGCTGGAGCTCAGCACCAGCCCCCACGACCTCCTCGACGGCTACAAGGCGCCCATCTTCCCGGTGGTGGAGACGGAGCTGGGTAACCTGGCTTGCATGGTCTGCTATGACCAGTTCTTCCCGGAGGTGGCGCGGCAGCTGGCTTTCAACGGCGCCGAGGTGCTGTTGAAGCCCACGATATTCCCGCCTTACCCGCAGCAGTTCATGTTCGACCCCTACGACTGGTTCACCCTGGTGAACAGGATGAGGTCCATAGAGAACATGGTCTACGGCGTCAACTGCAACGGCGGCAAGTACGGGAAC
>JAFDHF010000101.1 GCA_019308905.1 Deltaproteobacteria bacterium | reverse complement strand
CTATGGAAAGCCTCTCCTCGATGAGCAGGGTATTCACCACAAACCCTCGGATCTCCGATCCGAGGAGACGCCTGACTTTCTCCTCCAGCTCCGACCTGTTCTCCGCATACTGGATGCCTCCGGCCTTACCCCGCCCCCCCACCAGAACCTGCGATTTGACAACCGCCGATCCCAGGTCGGTGAAGATCCTCGCGGCTTCTTCCACGCTCCCAGCTACCCCACCCCTGGGGACGGGAATCCCGTTTTTCTGGAATATTTCCTTGGCTTCATACTCAAAGAGTCTCATCTCAAATCTGTCCTCCCTGCCCGGTTCTCAAGAGAATCTACCAAAGGCCGCGTTCCCATCTCAAAAGGCCGTTGCTGCGCGCACCGGTCTCGGGCCGCATCAAGACGTCAAGAGTGGGTCTTGATATAGAGCTCATAGGGATCGACCTCCTCACGGAGGACTCGAAGCTCTTCTTCTGTGGGTGGTTCCACTTCTTCCGCTCTTGATGGAACCTCAGGCCGAAAACCCGTCTCATCCAGCACCCTTTCCAGGGAAACCCCCGGCATGAGCCTGCTGATGCGGAACCTGCCCGTGGCAGGGTTGGTCTCCATCACGGTCAGATCCGTGATCACCCGGATCAGGGGTTTTCTTGAGGCCAGCCCGACCTGCCGGCGGTCCTCCGGACCGCCCAGGTATCCCGGGCTCGTTATGTAATCGCATTTCTCCGGGAACCGGCGTTTCTCATGGCGGGTGATGATCAGGATCTTGCGGGAGTGGGAGGCTATGTCGTTGGCCCCTCCGCTTCCTGGAAACCTCACCCTGGGTTTCTGATAATCCCCGATAACCGTCGAATTGATGTTGCCGTACTGGTCGATCTGGGCTCCTCCCAGAAAACCCACATCGGCAAGGCCACGCTGCATGAGGCATCCGAGAACATCCCGCAGAGAGCCGAGCCGTACCGCCTTGTGCTGGGCCCTGGAATCAGAAACAGAAAGGGGGGTCGGCAGCACCAGGGGCGCAATCGGACCCGTCTCCACCACATAGCAGAGGTGGGGTGCATGGGTCTTCTGGGCGAACATAGTCGAAACCAAGGGGAGTCCTGTCCCAGAGAAGACCACCTCGTAGTCCTCGATGTAGCGCGAAGCCTCGATAACCATCAACTCGTCAAGACTGAAATTCCCCATACCCTCCCACCCGATCAGAGCATCTCCTGCATGGCCTTTTTCAGAGCCATCATCTTCTTGAGACCGCCCACCTTATCGAGATAATCCTCAAAGGTTTCACAATCGAGAACATAATCTCTCAGGTATGCCTCGTAGGCCTTTCCCCCTTCCCGGGCACACCTCTGGTAGAAGTTCAGGTGATCAGTGTCATAGTCGTAATACCTATAGGCCGCGGTCGGATGAGCCCCGAAGGGCTGTTCGACGACTGCACTGACATAGAGGTAGGGGATGGTGGTCCGTTCGGGGTCGTTCCGGATCCGCTCTGTTGGAATGATCTCCTCGCAGGAAACGATGGTGTGTTTTGCCGCCCGGACCATCTCCACATCGTGGGCGAGAAACCCCTCGATAATAACATTTCCCATGGGGTCGGCCTTCTGGGCGTGGATGATGGCCACATCTGGATTAAGCGCGGGAAGCAGCACTACCTTCTCGCCGGGGTTCCAAGGATTGTCGATAAGCTCGTATTTCTTAAGGGTCGACCGTGCCTGCCTGGTGAGCATATCGGAGCCAAGGAGGCTCTTGATGGGCATAAAGGGCAGACCCATCTCTCCTGCAAGGAATCGGCTTACCATGGCCAGATGGCTGTAGTCCTCCATCTCGACGGTGCCCCTCTCAACCGCACGGCGCCAGCAGAAAGTCGTACCAAACCGTTCCAGGTTTCCTGTCCCCGCCTCCGTACGTTTGACAAGACCGGCCCCGACCATGATATCCATGGGGATGGAGAGGTTGCAACCGCAAAGGGTGAGGTCCTTCTTGCCCTGACGGACGATCTCATGAGCTATGGCGACGGTGCACCGCCCCACGTTCTGACCGCCCAGACCGACCACAGCCCCGTCAAAAACGAACCTCTCCACGGCTTCCCGTGCGGTCATCACCTTCTCGGACGTGGTCTCGGCCATGGCTCCTCCTCTCCATGGGCTGAGCACTGCAGAGGTCCTCACTTCGACTTCCTGGGCAATTTACGGGGATCCTCGATCTCCTCCACGATGCTGTATCCGCTCCCCTTAAGCCTCTTCCGCTCCTCAAAATTCTTCTTCCACTCCTCGAGGGTCTTGCTCCTGCCCGGCCTGGCCACTTTCTCCCGGTCCTTGAGAGAAGGCACCCCCCTCTCAGGGGGTCCATCGTAGAGCTCTTTGGGCATCAGGCTCTGACCGAAGACGTAACGCGGTTCCCGCTCTTCTTCCTCGATTGCGTGGGCGCCGCATCCAAAGGCTCGAGTGATCGCCACGATACTCCAGGTCGCTTCAGGGGAAAAACCCAGATCAAACATGGTAGCGCCGATTGCCCCCAGCATGTCCAGATCCACTCGTTCCTCGCTCCTCTTCTGAGCGGCCTTCACGATCCTCTTCTGGAAATCGATGTACCTGCGGGCCACGCCGAGCTTCTCCGCCCTGGCAAAGACCCGCTTGGCTGCCGGGTCCTTCAGCATGAGGCCCGAAACCCCCAGAATCAGGCTCCCCTTGTTCTCCTCCACCAGGCTCTCGGCCAGCTCATCGAGGTCTTCCCCCTCTCCTGCTCGGCTCAGGTACTTATCGAGCATCCTCCCGTATGCCTGAAAGGCACCGTAGGCATGGCCAAAGGCGAGAATGGAGCCCCCGACGGCCTGGGTCAGAATAGTATGGCCCTTGGCCACAAGCCGGGAGATGGCCGCCGGAGTTGAGAGGCCGTCATCCAGAGCCAGGATCATGACGTAATGGAGCATCTTCGTCTCTTCCACCAGAGGGATGCGGGCCTGGTAGTTGATAAATATCAGATCGGCAATGCCGTATCCCTTTTCCACGAGTTCTGTCGTATCGTATCCCCGCGTGACGATCTTGTCCACCGTCTTATAGGATATTGTGGAATGCCATTTGAAGGGCTCTCTCTCTACAGCACCCATTTCTTGTACTCTCCTCTCTCGAGTTCGTCTCTTGCATAGGCTTGGCGTTCTTCCTGATCCGGAACCGGTCGATCCGGGATGCCGTCGTAGGCAATCATGGAAAGATCGAGCATCTGAATCATCTTCTCCCCTCTCGAGGCCATCCAGGCCCGGCCCCTCTTCATGTTCTCGATGGCATGGCAGGCACAGCTAAAACCACGGCAGATGCATCCGATAGCCCATGCGGCATTTGGGCTGAACCCGATGTCGGCTAGAGCCGTGTTTCCCGCTCCGATCATATTCACCGCAAGAGGCCGCTTCCCCTCGGCCTTCCGCCGGTTGTTGAAATGCTCCTCAATCGCCTCCTGGAGCTCCAGGTAGACCCCGTCAACCCCGAGTTCCTTCTCTTTCCTGTGTGTCGGCATAGCCCTCGGGTCGCCGTTGATGTGCTGGGGCTGCCCCAGGCCCATGACCGGTCTTCCCGCATCCAGGTATTCATCCACGAGGATCTTGCCCATCTCCCACAGGGACTTTCCCTCGACCCGCGCCCTCTCCAGGTACTTGTTCATCATATACCCGTGGGCGGCACCAGGCCCGTGAGCCCCTCCAAAGGTCATGATACCTGCAGCCACCGCCGCGGGAAGCTGGGGTCTCCCACCCATTGTGGAGATCGCCGCTGCAGCCGAGGGGGACATCGAGTGCTCCAGGAATTCCCCCATCTCGTACTCGAGCATCTTCTCCTCTGCCTCTGTAGGAATTCGGCCCTGGAAAAGCACAAACAGGGCATCGCAGAAGGTATAGCCCTCCTCTGCAAGATCACTCAGATTATAGCCCCTCAAAACCGTCTTCTCTTCCGTCTTAAAAGAGATCTGGGTCTTTCTCTCCAGTATGGGGTCCCTTTCCATTGAACCACCTCCTTCGCATATTCTGCTGATTCCGTCCTTTACGCTGGAGCCCGAATCCCGTTGCTCTTCCCGGGGAACAGCAAAGAGACGTATTTCCTGCCCGACCAGTCTTGTGTAAGCATATACTCTGGAGGCTCATAATTCAAATTAATAATCATAATGAAAGATATAACTACCAGCTATGTCTGGTTCTTATCCCCATGGCCGATGCCCCCGGCTTCTTGAGGCCCCGATGAGCCCTGTCCCCAGCAAGGGCCATAGAGAGGTGATTATCCGGACAGAGCCGTCACCAGGCTGCCAGGAACGCCGAACCGACCAATGCTGAATCCAGATGGGCTCGATTCGTGCGTTACGAGCGCCGCAGATATCGATATCCCAGTCATCGCCTACGTAGACCGCATGCGACGCATCAACCCCGAGCGCTTTCAGACAATTCACAAAGGGAGCTGGGTTTGGTTTTGCCGGAATTCCGGACTCACCGGCCACGATCGTAACCTGGAAGTACTCCTTGAGACCGGGGAACTCCAGCACACGGTGTTTCCCGCCCCCCTCCTGGGCCTGCGTGTTGGTGACGATTCCCAACCGATACCGGCAAGCAAGATCTCTCAGAACCGGTTCGGCTTCCGGAAAGGGCCTTGCCTTCCCTTTCACCGTCGCCCAATAGGCGTCCTCCCATTCTCGGAGCGTGCTCATTGCAATCGGTTTCCCGTAATGCTCAAACACCGCCTGCCACAGGGAGACCCTCGAAGACTCATACCGGTCACGGAACTCCCTTCTTAGGTCCCGGTAGACCTTGAGGAATTCCTCGGGCGAGTCGAGTCCCAGGCTTGAAAAAATCAGCTTTTCAACCTCTTTTTCCGCCTGCCGGAACCCCTCGGCTTCGTCCACCAGAGTCTGGCCGAAGTCAAAGATAATCGCCTCGATCATCGTGAAAACCGGTCGCCCGTCCGTCTCGGCCGGTTACCGGTTGCGGGCTCCCTCATTCATCCCCTCAGTAACCATCCAACCCGAGCTCCTTGAGCCGCTCCGGAGTGGGGATTCCCCTCCTGTCCCACCCATGGCTTTCATAGAACTCATCCAGCATGAGATCGAGTTCCTCTCTGGTCATGATCGCCCCTTTGTGAGGGCCACCTGGGATGGCCTCCCTGAAAAAACGCTCGGGGAGTCGATCTTTCGACCTGTCGATCCCCTCTCTGACCTGAAAAAGCCTCTCCAGTGTATAGACCCTCTCGCCCACACCGATGAGTTCATCGAGGGTAAAACCGAGCCCTGTAACCAGGTTGAGCATGTCCACGTGTTCCTGCTGCAGCCTGTTGCCGTATAGCTTTTCCGCGAAATGGCAGAACCCCATGCAATCGGCCGCAGCGGTCCAGCGGGTGATGATGCCCTGCATCACGCCCTTCCCCCTTGCCCGCTCGCGATCGCCGTCATAGTCGATCAATGGATTCGGGGCGTATTCAAAATCCCGCCCGTCGTGGTGGTGGGCACCCCGGGTACCCACGGCAAAACCGAGACCCATACCCTTGGTCCCACGGGTCGAGTGCCCAGGATGCTCCAGTCCCTTTGTGTTGATGGCGAAGTACTCGGCGCCGCGGTCCAGCTTTCGGGCGGCGATCCGGGTTCCTTCGGCCAGAAGGTCTCCAATCCCTTCCCTCAAAGCGATCTTCTCGATCGTCTGAACCATGGCTTCCACATTTCCAAACCGTAGATCCAGCCCATGGAGCTGGTCCCTGGTGATGATCCCCTTTTCCACGCACTCCATGGCAAAAGCCAGGGTCACACCGGTCGAGATGGTATCGAGACCGTAGTCGTCACACATCCGGTCCATCTTTGCCACGGCCCGCATGTCCGGATTGAGACACATGGAGCCCAAAGCATAGACGGTCTCGTATTCCGGTCCCTCGGTCACCGTCGCCTTATAGGGGCCGTCAGGCACTCGATAGACCCCCGGGCATGTGGCAATGCAGGCGAAACAGGAGTTCCTCTTCACTTCCCCCTTGAGCCAGGTCGAGTGGAAAAGCCCTTCCCCGCTCTCATCGTAGGTCTCCCTTCGCCAGTTATCGGTCCCCCAAAGGCCGAAGTTCTGAAAGAGCTCTGGAAGCATCACAGTCCCCCGGGAAGAATACCCCTTGTCCAGGCCTGAACCGGGAAACCTCGCATAGGGATTTCTCTCCAGCCACTCCTTGAGGCCCTCCATGTCAGCCACTTCGACGTCCTGGGAACCCTTCACCGTGATGGCCTTGAGCCTCTTGGAGCCCATCACCGCGCCCAAACCACACCGGGCTGCCGCGTGAACCCCTGCAAGGATGCCGGCGTATCTAACCAGGTTCTCCCCTGCCGGCCCGATACAGACGGACTGGGCTCTCCTCTGGCCCACCTCCCTGTGGATCACCTCCTGAGCCTCGCCCGTCTTCTTTCCCCAGATATGGCCTGCCTCTCGGATTTCGGCTTTTCCATCGTTGATCCACAGATAGACCGGTCTGTCTGACACGCCCTCGATAACAACCGCATCATAGCCTGCATACTTGAGCTCAGGGGCCCAGAAGCCGCCGGCCGTAGCGTCGGCAAAAAGCCCCGTGAGAGGGGATTTTGCAGCGACGTAGGTCCTCGAGATAAAGGGGAGGATCGTTCCCACGAGGGGACCCGCAGCAAAGACCATCTTGTTCTCTTTCCCGAGAGGGTCGATACCGGGTCTCAGCTCACGGTAGAGGGTGTGAATCGCCAGCCCGTTTGCACCCACGAATTTCCGAGCCAATTCATCGGAGAGCTCCTCAACCTCGGTGCTCCCCGCGGTCAGGTCGACCCGGAGGATCTTCCCCATGTAACCCTTCTTACCCATGCCCGGTGCCTCCGAATTCCAGAGCTCCTGGTCTGCAGTACGACACGCAGAGGGGATCACCCCCGCAGAGATCGCAGTTGATGGCTTTGCCGGTTTCGGGGTGGAGTTTCATGGCGTCAAAGGGACAGGCCTCCACGCACTCCCCGCACCCGGTACAGGCCTCTCCATCCACCGAAACCAGACCGCTTGTCGGATCCTTGGATATGGCATCCACCGGGCAGGCATCCATGCACCTGGGCTTGTCGCAATGGACACAGACCAGGGCCCTTTCCATCCGCTCCAGGGAGCGGGTGTGGATCGTTATTCTCGCCTTCTCAGGATTGAAGACGCCGTCATGGGCCATGGAGCATGCCAGCTCACAGACCCGGCAGCCGGTACAGCGTTCTGGGTAGGACCTGACAAATCTAGCCATCTCTCTCCCGGGCCCCGTCATGGAACATGGCAGTCCCGGCAAGGGCCTGTCAACTCTCCCAAGGCTTTACGGCCACCCGAACCCCCTTTCCGGACTGAGCGGTTCTCATGGCCTTGTTGATCTCCCGGAGAGGGAAACTGTGGGTGACGATCCTCTCGAAAGGAAATATCCCTCTCGTCTGAGCCAAGAAATCGATTCCCCACTGGAGGTGTTTGGTATCGTAGTTGTGAACCCCACGGAGAGTGAGCCATCGAAAAACGATATCAGAGGCGTCATAGGTAAAATCGGCCCCTGGAAAAGCCGTCCCGTGCTCCACGAATCGCCCACCCTTTCGCAGGCATTTAAGCCCCACGGGGATGAGCTGCGGAACTCCGGCCACCTCCATGACCGCATCCACCCCGAACCCACCTGTCAGGTCTCGGACGGCTTCCACGATCTGCTCATCCTTCATGCCCTTGGTGTTGATGATATCTGTGGCGCCGAAGGATCTGACGAATTCCAACCGGTGGTCGAGCACATCGGTGACGATCACCCGGTGGCACCCATAGTGTCTTGCCAGGGCAGCGGCGTAAATCCCCAGGGCCCCGGCACCCTGAATCAGGACATTCTCAAAAGGCCTCAGATCTATGACATCCCATCCAGCGACCACGGTTGCCAGGGCGCAGTTGGCCGGAGCGACCTCTTCGTCCGGCAGCCCATCCGGGATCTTTATCACGCACGTTCCCGGGCTGATATAACAGTACTCGGCAAACCCTCCCACGAAATGAGGGGGAGAAGCGCAGCTATCATGGCCGTACTTCTTCAGAGAGCGGCACTTCATCATCAACCCTTTTTCCCGGCAATAATAACATTTTGCGCAGTTGTCCATGATGGTCCATGTTATTCTGTCGCCCACCTTCAAGGGTCGATCACCCGAATCATGGGTCACACCCCGGCCGAGCTCGACAATCTCCCCCACGATCTCATGGCCGAGAATGATCGGCGTGGGAGCCTCCCTGTGGCCCAACCACGAGTGGAGATCAGAGCCGCAAATGGTGCAGCACTTTACTTTTACCAGGAGAGCCCCTTTGCCAACTTCGGGCAGGGGGTATTCGCGGATTTCCAGGTCGCGCTTGGCCTCCACCATTATCGCCGCCTTTGCCTTTTTGACCATTCTTCCATTCTCCTCAAGATGCCGGCTAATCGGCTATGGGGATGTACCCCATCCTTTCGACGATCCTCTGCCCCTCTTTGCCCACGATGAATCCGATCAGGCGG
>JAFDHF010000100.1 GCA_019308905.1 Deltaproteobacteria bacterium | reverse complement strand
TCTTGAGCGAAGCGAAGGAATGACACAACAGTCGCGTAGTCTCGGTTGGACTAAGTGAAGATAGATGGTGAATCAGGGGGGTCGGTTGACTTGACGATCCTAAAGAAGGGGGCAAGTCTCGTTTTGACCTTAATGGGCAGAGGCCAAACCCTCAAACCGCCACCTAACTCCACATGATACTGGAAGCTCTGATTCCACAGTCTTGTGCGCGGCCAACCGGCAGGCCATAGAGGTCATACCTGGGTTCAATGGTCCGGCCAAGGCCCGAGGGCGGACCGGCTACCAACTGGCAGGAGTAGAGAAGCCCCCTGGACACTCGGGAAGTTGCTTGAGAACCTACGTCCCCCTTGTTTCCTTGTCTCCCCCCTGAGTTGGCAAAGTGGCGCTGGATTTTGGGGTTCCAGTTGACTTGTCGGTCCTATGTGTTATTCTCTGACTTGAGACGGCACGGGAGGAAGCTGGAAGACATGAACGAGTTATACGAGGAAAATCCCAGCAATGTCAGGGATGCAGAGATCGTCGTCGGCATTCCTTCTTACAACAAACCCAAGGGAATCACCCTCCCTACGGAGAAAGCGGATGAAGGGCTGGTTGAGTTCTTCCCGAACCGGAAGTCCGTGATTCTGAACTGCGCCAGTCATTCAGACGATGGGACCAAGGAAGCCTTCCTGGGAGTGAGAACCGAGGTTCCCAAGATCTATCTTGCCACCGGTGAGGCTGTCACCGGGAAGGGCAACAGCCTCCGAAATCTCTTCCGAAAGGCAGTTGAACTCAAGGCGAGGGCTGTTCTCGTCGTGGATGCCGATCCTTCGAGCATCACGCCGCGATGGATAAAGAACCTGGGAGACCCACTTTTTCGGAACTTCGGCTTCGTCTCTCCCCTCTATCTCCACCACAGGTTCGAGGAGACCTTCACCAACAACATCGCATATCCCCTTGTCCGGACCCTTTACGGGAGACGAGTGAGACAGCCCCTTGGAGGTGACGTGGGATTTTCCGGGGAGCTCGCTCGCCTGTATCTCGAGAACAGACCCTGGGACGAGCGGATCTCTCACATGGGCATAGATATCTGGATGATCACTCTGGCCATCACCCATGGGGTTCCCATCTGCCAGTCATTCATGGGCCGGCCCAAAGAACAGAAACCAAAGGATCCAGCCGCCGATCTCGGGCCCACCTTCGATGAGGTGGTGGGGACCATTTTTACCATGATGGGCCACTACGAGGCGAAATGGCGTTCCATCAAGTGGAGTAAACCCACGGCCATATTCGGTTTCGGGCAGGGCCAGATGGAGACTATCCCGGACGTGCAGGTCGACAAGAAGAGCCTTTACACCCGATTCACTCGAGGAGCGGAAATGATGATCGACCGGTGGAAGACGATTCTGGCTCCAGAGGTCTTTTCCAAACTGACGGAGGTTGCAGAGATCGGAGAAGAGCGTTTCGATTTTCCCACAGAGCTCTGGGCCAAGATACTTTTCGACTATGCTGTAGCCTTCCGGAGAGGCGGCCGGGAGGCCGACTCTCTCTTCGACTCCTTGCTCCCCCTTTACTACGGAAGGGCTCTCAGCGATGTCAACAAGGTGGAGGTGATGTCCACCCAACAGGCCGAGGAGTATGTCGAGGATCAGTGTCTCGTCTTTGAAGAGGCGAAGCCCTATCTCCTGCGGCGTTGGGATGAACGCTGAAGAATAAACAGTCAGAATGAGGAGTCCCCTATGGCTAAAGTCTTGATCGTAGACGACGAGGAGTCCATCAGGCTTCTCTACTCGGAGGAATTGACAGGCGACGGGTACGAGGTGGCTCTGGCCGAAGACGGCCACCAGCTTGTTGAGAGGATCGAAAAGGAGAAACCCGACGTGGTGATCCTTGATATCAAGATGGCTGAATACAATGGTCTGGATCTCTTGCAGACCATAAGAGAGAGGTTCTACGATTTGCCGGTGATTCTCTGTTCTGCTTACAGCATGTTCAAGGGTGACCTCAAGTCCATTGCCGCTGATTACTATGTGGTAAAATCGTCTGATCTGTCCGAACTGAAGAGGAAGATAAACCAGGCCCTGGAGGCAAAGGCCGAATCGTGAGAATCCTCGCCAGGTTGATTGCGCTTTACTTCAAAGATTTCCTTCCATGAACGCTTGGCACCGCCTGTCAAAGGCATGGATCAGCCCGGAAGTGCTCACCGGGCTCCACCCGAAGACGGCTTTCCAGACCTCATGGGTCTCCATGCAGAGATACACGAAGAGGGACGGGTCTTTGTCGCGGAGCCACGAAAGCATTCTCTTGAACATCTGAACGCGGATGGTCTCCAGATACCGCAGCTTCCCATCCTTTCCGGGAAACAGCTCGCCCAGAAGAATCCGGCTCTCGGGAAAGCGATCCTGAACGAGCGGTTTCAGGGATGGGGGAAATCTGAGTGCCCCCATACTCACCCAGATCACTCTCCGCGGATCCACGAAGCGGAAGGTCTCCTCGACCAAGTCGCGGTAATCCCTCTCCCATGAGTCCTTGAATATCATCGGGTCGAAGTGGAGCCCGATCGGATAGCCGGCCTGTTGACACTTCTGTGCGCCTTTGAGCCGTTGAATCAGGGAAGGAGCGCCGTGTTCCTCGGCGTCTATGATCGACTGGGGATTCAAAGACCAGGAGACCACGGTATGCCCGCCATGGTTCAGGCTCAGCAGGTGGTCCACCCTGTCGCTTTTGGTTTTCAGTTCCAGGATGCTGTCCCTGCGGCGGGCAAACCACTGAACCAGCTCCTCCGAGAAGCCCGTCAGGTGGTCGAGGGCCAGGCTGTCGGAGATCTCTCCCGGGCCGACTCTCAGAAAGCCCGCCCCGCCCCGGTTCCTCCCTCTCTCCAGTTCATCGATCAGATCCGCGAGATTGGTGAAAATCGTGATCACCGGGTTGTTCAGGTATACCTGGAGAACACAGTAGGAGCAATCCATGGGGCAGTTGGATGCGAGGTCGATAGTCCGGTAGCCACAGCAGATGTGCCGGCGTGTCCCGGGGCACCTGGCCACCATGCTCCCCCGGTGGGCCGACAGAAAGAGCATCCTCTTGCCCCGGCTCAGAGGATCACCCCCCATGGATCTCACTCTCCGGAGGAGCTGGCCGGTTCCTTCCACGATTTCAACGGGCACGCCCTCGAGTCTCCTCAGGATCGAAAGGGCCCGTGCATCGCCTGCAACGGCCCTGTCAAGGAAGACCCGTTCCATGGGTGTCACCCCCATAGCCCTTGATGGCGAGAAGGCTGTTGATGCTCTCTTCGGGCAGGTCCCGGAGTTCTGACAGAGCGGCCCTGTACTCCTCCAGGGTCTCGAAGCCGATTTCGATCCTGAATCGATTGCCTTCGAAAAACGGAGGGGGCTTCAGGAGGATTTTCGGTGAGAGTCTCATTCTCTTCCTGGCGGACCTAAACGTCTCCTCAAGAGCCGAAAGCCTTGGATACCGCTTCTCTCTCAGAACTCTTCTGATCGCCTCGATCCTCTGGGGCCCGGACAGACGGCCGTCAGAGAGGAGGCGCCTCATCTCCTCCCCTGAAATGACCTCGTCGACCCGGACTCCGTCTCGGCGGCTGATCTCCCACATAAAGGTGAGAATCTCTCTCAAGACATTCTCACCGAGTCTCAGGGGGGCAAGAAAGCCGGCCAGGGACTCCTGCTCCTCCCCGGTGAACCTCCCCAGGAGGCTGACCGTAGCGAGGCTCGCCCCGTGGCTCAGCAGATACCTCTTCAGGGGCGTGGGAAAACCGTTTAGCAGAAGGAACCCGCTCAGAATCTTTTCGCTTGGTTCAAGACCGAGCAGGGGCATGGCGGTTCGAATCACTTCCTTCCGGCTCAACCTGAAGTGATCCAGGAGTTTTCCCAGAACCAGCCCCTTCTCCACGGGGTTGAGGCCCCGGGCGGTAACATTCGAATGGAGGCTCATCCAGAAGGCCCGCATGTCTTCGAGTTGCTCACCCTTCCAGATGAGAGCCGGAACCCTCTCTTCTCGCAAGGAAAGGGCCGTATCGAAACGCCTGAAGCCGCCGACGATTTGAAATCGGCCGCCCTTCTCCCTCAGCCACAGGGGCTCCAGGATCCCAACCCTCTTGACCGATTCCCTCAACCGGCTGAGATCGGGCTCAAAACTCATGGAAAAGAGTTCGTCCGACCGATCGACATCTTCAAGACAGATCCTTTCAAACAGCGGGGTCAACCCTCTCCTCCCCTCTTTTCCTGCCCGCCGGATCCGCCCCGGCCGCGGCCACCTGCCTGCTCCACCCTGCTTTCTCGCCACTCCCCGGCCAATACCCTATATCTCATCGCCTCCTCGATCCTCCCACGCTTCAGAAAGCCCCTCGCAAGAATCAGGCACTTCTTCTCCAGCATCTCAACGGCGGCCTGCCTCTCCGAAGGGAGGAGACGGTTCCCGGCGAGCTGTTTGCTCAGGGCCAGCACACGGTATCTATCATTTCCCCACGACCGGTTTGAGAGCTGGTCAGCATGCCCTCCCCGTTTCACGATCAGAGGAATGTCGAGGAAAAAGATCGGATACCGCGAAGCGATCCGGAGCCAGAGGTCGTAATCCTCACAAACCGGAAGATCCTCATCGAACCCGCCGACAACATCGAGGACCTCCCGCCGCATCATGACCGACGAGGGACTGATGATGCACAGGGGGAGGCACCGGTCGAAGATCCATCCAGAGTACTTGGCATGGACCCGTCCAGGGTTGACACGCCTTCCCCTCCGAATCCATATCTCATCGGTGTAACAGACTGGATAGTGGGGGTTTGCATCGAGGAAGTCCACCTGAGCCTCGAGCTTCCCCCTGAGCCAGAGATCGTCCGAATCGAGAAAACAGATGTACCTGCCCCTGGAGCATTGGATACCCACATTCCTGGCCCTGCTTACCCCGGAGTTCTCCTGTCTCACCCAGCGGACCTTCCCCTTCCACCTCCGTAACACAAAAGGAGTGGGGTCGGTGGAACCATCATCGACCACTATCAATTCGAAGTCTCGAAAGGTCTGGTTGAGAACCGACTCGACAGCCTCACAGAGAAAGAAGGCGCGGTTATAGGTGGGAATGATGACAGAGACTCTGGGCATGAGCTTCCGTCCGACCCGGGGACCCGGCCTGCAAGAAACCGGGCAGCACTTCCGGGGAATTCCGGGAAACCGCAATCCCTATTGAGGCCAACCGATGGTCCACTTTACTGCTATGCGGCACGGCGGGTACGTTTTTTCAGGCGGCTGATCCTACGGCGGTAAATCCTGGCCATCTTCCTGTCCTTTTTCTGGATGGCCTCGGCCCTTTTGGCTTTGGTCTCCTGGATCCTGGCCTTGAGGTCCGCTACACTCACGGCCGCCTTCTTTTTCTTCTCTCTCCTGCCCGCCTTTTCGGTCGTGATTCCCCAGGCTTTTTGAATGGCAGCCAGGAGTTCTTCTTTCTTCATGGCATGGACGCCCGAGATTTCGGGAATCCCCAGGGCAACCTCCCGGAGCTCCTTTGCCGTCATTTTCTCCAGCGGTTTCTTCAATTCGGCGGGCCCGGCAGCAGGGGCGGCAGCCTCCTCCTCCGGTAAGCCCTCTTCCTCTCCTCCGGTTTCTTCACTCTCGACCGACGGAGCAGACTCGGCTGCAGTTTCCCCTTCCCTTCCAGATTCTTCTCCGGCGGCTTCCTGCTCTGAGCCGGCGTCTGCCTGATCTGCTGTCTCCTCCTTGCCGGCCGCTTCCTCCCTCTTCTTCTCTTCCTCAGCCATCGTTTCTCCTCCCTGTTGACTTCTCTCGGCAGTCACCCGTTATTATTACCAGAAATGCGGGCCTTTGCAAAGGCCCAGGGCGCAGGGCCCAACCGCGGACTCGCGGAATTCCAGAGGCCTCGCGACTCACCGGAAACACCGCGCCTCCAAGGGATCGCGCAGCTTTGAACGGACAAACGCCTTGACATCAACAGGGCGGCTGTTATAATCTATTTGGCATCCGGGCGGGTAGCTCAGTCGGGAGAGCGTCGGCCTTACAAGCCGAAGGTCACAGGTTCAATCCCTGTTCCGCCTACCAGTGTAAAGCAACGTTTCGCGTTGAACGCAGAATCCGGGGGGCGTAGTTCAGTTGGTTAGAACGCCGGCCTGTCACGCCGGAGGTCGCGAGTTCGAGTCTCGTCGCTCCCGCCAATAATTTCAAGGGGTTGGAGAAATGCTTCCGACCCCCTTTTCTTCTCTTCGTGTAAATTTCGTGTAAAATCACCTTCAAGAAGTCCGACCGCCGATTCCAAATCACGGTTGAGATCACCGATATAAGCGTCGGTGGTCTATATCCTGCTGTGCCTCAAGAACCTCTGAATCGTCTTGGTGCTCTGCTTGTGCCTGTCCGCCAAAGAGGAAGCGCAGTACCGTCGGAGCGCGTGGAGGCCGAAGGGCGGATCTATCCCGGCCGCCTCACACAGCCTTCTCATCCAGCCTCCCCGTTCCACATATCTCCCCCCGTAATTCGGGCTCTGCGGGTTCAGGCACGGGAACACCCAGAGAATTGGGGACGCCTATGATTTTATGCTTTACTTCTTGTCAATTTCCATCCCCCGATGGACATATACCAGGAATAACGAGAATAGATCCTGCCGGTGCTATCCATCACATCGTCATCCGTCATCCCTAATCATGTTCATTGGCTCTGTCCTGGGTCGTGACAAGGATCCCCAGACTGTCAAAGCCCGAAGTCTGCTTTGCCACCGGGCCAATCGTGAACTGGGAATGAGCACGGCTGAGCTGTCACGTCGCATGAGGATTTCCTGTCAGCGGTGAATAGGGCATCGTTGGAGGGGTGAGAAAATTGCTGTTCAAACTAACTTCCGTCTATGAAAGATCGCCAATAAGGTTTTGCATAAAATCATAGGCGTCCCCTAATGTGAAGTAGCGCCTGTGTTTCCAGATACTTGTCGTCTTCGCCTGGCCATCAACCCGTCCCTCCCAGAATTCGTTCCAAGACCGCAATCAATGGTGGCAGGTCGGCCGTTACCGTGTCGTACAGCATTTCGTAGTCGATCACGTCGTATCCGTGAATCAGTCGGTTGCGCATGCCGATGATTTGAGACCAAGCAACGTCTCTATGTTTTTCCTGGGTTGTTTTTGAAACACGATTGGCCGCTTCACCGATAATCTCGATCAACCGGGTCAAAGCCAACTGCATGACGCGATTTTCCGCTAGGTTCTCTCGTCCCATATCACCCAGTAACTCCACTGCCTCTCGGGCATGATCGAGCATATCCTTTAGGCTTACAACATCATCACGCACGCTCATACTGCACCTCCGCTGCTCCCAGCACTTCATCCCGGAACTGCGGATTCAGGCCCTTGACCGTGTGCATCTCGACTCGGCGTCCCAGTAGTCGCCCCAACTCTATTTCTATCCCTGCCAGTGTGATCAAACCCACACGCGCATCCGGATCGAACTCCACCAGCACGTCCACGTCACTGTTCGGACCAAAATCGTCCCTCAGTACCGAGCCGAAGAACGCCAGCTTGCGAATACGGTGTCGGCGACAAAACTCCTCCAACTTCTCTCTCGAAACACTGATCCTCATTTTACGCCTCCACCGGTGCGAACATGCGGGCCTTGAACACAGGCTCCAGGGCCTTGGCGTTCGGGATGAACGAATCGCCGTTGACGAAGATCTCGTCCGCGCCCTCGGTCAGTTTTTGCTCGGCCACGAACTTTTTGTCCCGCTCCAGGTCTTCCTTTGTCCAGCCCTCGGTCTCGCGCCAGATGACTACCACCTGCCGGTGGTCGATCCGGCCGCGATAAACCAGGTATCGCCTTCCGTCGTCGTCATGGATCTGCCGCGTTTGCACATGGAGTCCCAGCAGGTAGTTGAAGGTCTCGGGGACGTCCGCGATCTTCTCGCGCGTCTGGCCGCCTGTCTGCGCCGTGCCTTGCGCGGCAGGCAGGTCGGCGTGGATGTGTAGCTTGTAACTGAACGGCTGGGCCAGCTTTTCCACGTTCAGCAGCGTCTCGCTGTGCTTGGTCTCCCACTTGAGCATGTACCTGAGCAGGTAGTCCGCGAACTTCAGCGCCTGCATTGTGAACCCACCGATCTTTTCCGAAATTCGGTATGGAATCAGCCATGCTCTCTCTGCCTTGACCTGTCGATCCATGACGCACGCCAGGGCAAAAGCGTGCGGACGATTGTCCAAGTCATTCAGCAAGGCATCAGCCTGTGGTTCCTTAGTGAAGGCAACCGGCTGCTTCGGCGCATCGAACAATATCTGCCCGTGTTCAACCAGCCTCTCGCGTATCGATTTCTCGTTCATTCGTACGGCTACCGTTGAAAATGAGCTGACACAAAAGCCGCCAAAGTCCTTGAATTCACGAAAAATCGGCTCGGCTTTTTTTGTCATGCCATATTATAGACGCTGCTACTCCTCAAATACTCCATATTGTGGCGGAGCGTTACCTTTCCTATCAATCAATTTTGGAAACCCGTTTTCTTCCGGCTTCATTTCTCGAATTTTTTCTACAGTGACTTTATGAACCAGTTGATCCCCATAATCAAACAGATACCAAAATGTAAAATTCTTTGGTAGATCTAAATCACGTAATTCTGTTTGAGCAGCAGACTTAGATTGCTTCCCATAAGTTGAATCAATATGTTCACCAAGAGGATTTGCTGAATACTCGTTGTCCCTATCAAATAAATTTCCAGCAAGATAGAAGGAGAACATATGATCATTATCCCATCCAAATAAATTTTGAATACTCATATGAAGATCGTATAAAGTTTGTTTGTCTTTAATTTCAATAACTCTCGAAATCTCTTCTTCAATCTCATCTAATCCCATTCGAATTAAATCTATTTTCATTTGATAAATCAATGGCGGTTTTGAGAGAATTGTGAACACTTCTTCATATGTTTCTGCGATAGACGCTGCTCTTATTATTTCAGCATTCTTAACTGGGTTAAGATAACAACACTTCTTGTATTTTTTCCCGCTACCACATGGGCATTTATCATTACGGTTTATCTTTATCATCCTGCTTAAATCTTTCTATTTTTGATTAGGCATAACATGTATTAGGTCGAGATGGAGACATGTGATATCATACTATTCATTGATTGAAAGTATTCCCCTATGCAGTATAGTACAATATGCCTCACCTCCATGTTGGCTCATAAAACCGGCACGGGGCTCGCATTCTCCTTGCCAAGGCCCTTACCATCTATTCTAGTCCGCGGCTCCAGCAAGTCAAGTTTTTTTGGTGGGTGAGGCAACGTCCGAATGCTTGTTTAGCTTGGTAGGAGTGAGCTCAGGCGTTAGTGAACGTGGGTCGGGTATCGGGGAGAAGACAATTCAGGCTGGCGTTCGCCTCCTTGAATAGCCAGAGGTTTACCATTGTCACTTCAGAACCGGTCCTGATTCCTGATTGCTTTCATCGCAACCCGCAAGGAACCCTCCATCACGACCTCAACCGTCTTGAAACGTTCCCCGCATTTTGAGCAAACCCTCCTCCGGATCCTGTAGCCCCGGCTCACCACTCGGGTGTTCGTCACCTTCTTGCTCGCGTATACATTCCCACACCTTGGGCATTTCACCTGAGACCACCTCCTCTACCCACGGTGCCGAAGCACCCACACGCAGTCCCAACCACGCGGCTCGACAATCGCCCTGGTCAGTTCGCGATCGACAACAAGACGAGCCTTAGCGAACCTCTCCTCATACCACGCCTTGGGCCTCAGTTCGGCTCGGCCCCAGGTGCCGTTTCTCACGACCTCGCGGCTCTCGTGGTCCGAACATACGATCGCGCATACGAGGTACCCGCCGTCTGCGAGGGACACACTCAACGCCCTGATCGCCCTGCCTGCGTCTGCCGGGTCCAGGTACCCGAGCACCCTGTCGCAGAGAATCCTGTCCCACCGTTTTGAC
>JAFDHF010000099.1 GCA_019308905.1 Deltaproteobacteria bacterium | reverse complement strand
CACGCTGACCTGTCGAGCTTCACAAGTGGGCAATTCCAGCCCTTTCCCCTAGGCAATGTCCGGGAGGCGTCCGCTCGTCCTTGATGAGTGTTTCCCGGCTTCTGCAATGTCGCTTGGGGATAAGGGTGTTTTTCAACAGTGACGGAACTCCGCTTATGTCTGCGGATTGACGGGGAAAAATTGTGATCCAGGAGGCCGGAAGGGAGGCAAAAAAAATCTTGACGCCCTTCGGCTTTTAGACTATAAACAAAATGCTTCGGCATATGCTAAACTCTTGCGTCTTCTAAAGTGAATCATCCGAATCTGGTGGGAATAGCTGATGGAAGAGAGCGCAGGTGACCTCGTCCGGATGGAGTCCGTGAGCAAGGGATTTCCAGGGGTTCAGGCCCTGGATCATGTGAGTCTTGCGTGCGAGAAAGGCGAAATCCACGCTCTGGTAGGGGAAAACGGTGCTGGAAAGTCTACGTTGATCAAGATACTGGGTGGAGTTTTTCCTCCTGATGCCGGGCGGATCTATCTTAACGGCAGGGAAGTCACGTTCAGGTCACCCCATGCCGCTCGCATGGCGGGCCTCAACATAGTCCACCAGGAGTTCAGCCTGGTGCCTTATATGTCGGTTGCCGAGAATATCCTGCTCGGGCAGGAGGAGTGCAACCGCCTTGGCCTTGTCAAGTCCTCCACACTCCGCAGGCGAGCGATGGAAGCGCTCGATATGGTCAACGTCAAACTAGACACCGATGCGCTGGTCGTCGATTTGACTGCAAGCCAGCAGAAGTTGGTCGAAATCGCCAAGGCCTTGGCGGCCAGGCCGGACATCCTGGTGGTGGATGAGCCCACGGCGCCTCTCACGAAAAAGGAGACCATGGATTTCTTCCGGGTCCTCAAGACCCTGAAGGAGCACGGTACGACGGTTATCTATATCTCTCACCGCCTGGAGGAGATATTCGAAATTGCGGATCGAGTCACTGTACTGAAGGACGGCAAAAAGGTCTCTACAAAAAGGATCGAGGAAACCGATGAGGACGATCTCATACGAATGATGATAGGGCGTGACCTCGGTGACATGTTCCCCGGGAAGGCTTTGAACCCCGGGGAGGAAATCATCCTTTCCCTTCGTCATATAGAACGAAAGGGCGAGTTGTTCGATGTCGACCTGGATCTCCACAAAGGTGAGATTCTCGGTATAGCAGGCCTGAAGGGCCAGGGGCAAGATGTACTGCTCAAAACGATTTTCGGGGCCCTCCCAAAGGACCATGGTGAGATCAGGATAGACGGAAAGCGAGTCACCATCGGCAGCCCGGCCGAGGCCATCGCACGGGGTATGGCACTCGTAACCGATAAGCGGGCATCGGAAGGGCTTTGTCCCCTCCTCTCTGTCCGGGACAATCTCGCTCTGCCCACCCTGAACAGGCGCCAGTACCTGGGCGTGATCAAAAAGAGAGAAGAGACGGCAACGGTCGAGAAAACCGTGAAGGATCTGAATATTCAAACACCTTCTTTGCGGAAGCTGGTGAAGTTCCTCAGTGGCGGCAACCAGCAGAAGATCGTGGTTGGGAAGTGGCTGGTTGCCGATCCGCGGATTGTCCTTTTCATCGACCCCACCGTGGGGATCGACGTGGGTGCCAAGACGGAGTTGTATCGACTCATGAGAGAGCTTGCAGAACAGAGAGATATCGGCGTGATCGTCGTCACGAGCGATATGCTGGAGTTGCTCGGTCTATGCGACCGGATTCTGGTCATGTACGAGGGCCGGATCGTGAGTGAGGTCTCGGGTAAGGACGCCACCGAGGAAGAGATCATGAGGGCCGCCGTGGGGAGAGCCCACGCCGGCAGAGGGAATGCCATCACGGTAGAAGAACGGGGAAGGTACGGAGAGTGACGGCCTCTGCAAGCCTCAAGACGCTGTTCATAAGGATCAAGAACCAGCCCACAGCCGGTCTCTATCTGGGGGTGTTGCTCCTGATCACCTTCCTGATGATTGTGTTGCCGCAGTTCCGTACGGCTCGCAATCTGACGAATATCCTGCTGAGAGCCGTTCCCCTGTTGGCTGTGGGCACCGGGCAGACCATGGTACTGCTGGGTGCTGGGATCGATCTGTCGGTTGGGGCTGTATTGGCTTTGTCCACCACAGTGGCCTCGGTGACGCTCGACACCCACGTCGTGGGAGGTATTTTCTTGGCCTTGATCACCGGGATGCTGGTCGGGCTGTTCAACGGGCTGGGGGTGACCAAACTCAGGATCAACCCGTTCTTGATGACAATCGGTACAACCATCATCACAGGTGGGATCGCCCTGTACATTCGCCCCTATCCAGGGGGGATTATCCCCCGCGAGTATGTGGATTTCGTCCTGGCCCGAGTGGGCGTGTTTCCGGTCACGCCTTCGATAGTCTTCGTGGTGATCGTCATTTGCGGGATCCTTATCCTGCGAAAGACCCGTTTCGGACGGCACCTCTATGCGGTCGGCGGGAATGTGGACGCTGCCCGTTTGGCGGGTATCCATACGGATCTTGTCCTCATTGGTACTTACGTGGGTAGTGGTTTTTTCGCTGCCCTTGCGGGTCTCTATATGACGGCAAGGATCTCCTGCGGTGATCCGGCTGTGGGCATGCCCTACCAGATGGACTCCATAACCGCGGCTGTACTCGGCGGGACCACTCTGACCGGAGGACGGGGCGGGATGGAAGGAACAGTGATCGGTGTGATTCTGCTGGCCATGCTGGGTAATATCTTCAACTTGATGGACATAAACATTTACTGGCAGCACGTGTTGAGGGGGGTAATCCTGGTCGGTGTCGTTGTTTTCTCTCAGCTCCGTTCCCGAAAACTGAAAAAGGCTGCAGCGATGCTGCAATAGGAAGGAGGTGATAGCCCGATTGATAGATTCGTCGGAAGCAAAGGCTGCTATCTAGAACACAGTTATAAGGAGGGATATCATGCTAAGAAAAAGAATCTTATCGATGGCAGTGGTCGCTGTACTGGTGGTCGGGGTTGCATGGGCGGCAGTTGCAAGTGAGGTACTGCCGGAATTCACCACCTTCGGTGAGTACAAGAAGCAGCCCCCTTACAAGATCGGCTTTGCGTTTCATGGAGGGGGTATTTCGTGGGATATTCAAGCCGTAGCCGCTTTCAAGTATATCGCGAAAAACTCCTATGGGTATCTCATTGACCGCCTCTATGTCACGGAAGCGCAGTTCCAGGTCTCGAAGCAGATCGCGGACATCGAGGACCTGATGGCCAAGGGTATCGACGGCCTGGTCATTTCCACGGTCTCACCAACGGCCTTGATACCTACCCTGGATAGGTTGTACGACAAAGGGTTTCCGGTAGCCGTGGTGCTCACCCAGTATGACGGCAAGAAGTACGCTGCCCTGCGGATGACCGACGGCACCGAGTTCGGCAGAGTCGGAGCGGAATGGCTGGTGGAGCAGCTCGTCAAGAAGTACGGAAAGCCCAAAGGAAATCTCCTCTCCCTCCGAGGCGTTCCAGGAGCAGGAGCGGACGTGGCCCGGTGGGACCGCGGAGCAAAGCCCGTCTTCGATAAGTATCCGGAAATAAAGATCGTCGGTATGGGTGCCGGTAAGTGGGCCTATGATGAAGGGAGGAGAGTCGCAGCGAGTCTGCTTGCCGCAAATCCGAACGTAGACGGAATCTGGAGCTGCGGCGGTCAGATGTCGCTGGCTGCAGCCGAGGTGCTCTTGGAAAAGGGGCTTCCCCTCATACCCATTACCGGTGAAGACTACAACGGTTTCTTCAAGTTCTGGATCAAACATAAACCCGAAGGATTCTCAAGTGTTTCTCCCACGTTCCCATCTTGGATCGCCACCAGAGGTCTTGCGGCGCTGATGGATGTGCTCCAGGGGGAAACAGTCTTGAGGACCATCTGGTATGCACCGCCCACGATCACGGACGAGACGGTGGAGAGGTTCGTCATGCCCGATCTCCCGGACACGATTTGGGTGAGCACCTCTCTGCCCAGGAAGGTCCTGCACGAGATGTACGGCGGTAAGAAACAGTAAAGACAGATCATGGCGGGGAAGGGGATTCCCGGCAATCGGGATTCCCCGCCCCTTTCCATGAGAGGAGGTCCCGCGATACGATCACCGGCGGTTCGATCGCCTGCCCGGAAGAGTGGACGGCTCGGCCCGGAGTGCAACCATGAGTCGTCCACTGGGGCAGCCCATGGCCTTGATACCCGGTGCAGTCCCTTGATCTGAGTGGAACACGGAGGAGTGATGGACGGGTTCACCTCGAAGCAGAGGCTCAAAGAATTTGCGAGTAACAGGACGGTTCTGGTCTATCTCGCCCTTGCTCTTTTCGTCATGGTTGCGGGACTGATAATGCCGCGGTCCCTGGGCTCGAGTAGTTTGCAGACCATCTTCCGAGAGGCCTCCCTGTTGGGCATAGTGGCGCTGGGGCAGGGAATCGTCATGCTGAGCGGGGGACTCGATATATCTGTCGGGAACATGATGTTCTTTGTCATCGTGCTCGGCGGTAACTTGATGTCCAGACACCCGACAATGACGGTCCCCATCGTGCTCTTCTGCCTGCTCATAGGTGCGGTGGTGGGTCTGGTGAACGGCCTCGGCGTAGCCAAGCTCAAGATCTCGTCCATCATAATGACCCTTGCAACGAGTTCGATACTCTATGGAGGGGTCTACATATTTGCGGGAGGATCGCTGAGCGGAAGCGCCGATCCGACATTGCAGTATATCGGCAAGAAGATGATATCGAACTTCATGCCCCTCACGGGAGTCATCTGGCTGATTCTGGCTTTCATGGCGATTTTTGTTCTATACAGGACAACCTTCGGGCGAAAGATCTATGCCACGGGAAACAATCCACAGGCCGCATGGCTGTCCGGCATCAACGCCGAGAGGGTGACCGTTGCGTCCTACGTTATCTGCAGCCTGACGGCGGTGTTCGCAGGCTTGCTGCTGTTGGGATATCTGGGAACACCAACCCTCAGGTTTACCGACATCTATACAATGGGGTCGATTGCAGCAGTCGTGTTGGGAGGCATAGAGTTCTTCCAAGGGGTGGGCAGCATTGCCGGTACTATAGCAGGAGCGTTCATTGTACGGTTTATGTTTACCCTGTTGGTCATGTTCCGCGTTCCTGAGGCGGGAAGGATGATTGCCGAAGGCCTGCTGATCATCACCATCGTGGCCGCATACAGGCTCAGAGGTGATTAGGAGTATGACGGGCTCGGGGGAAGTACGAGCCAGACCGGGTAGGTCTTTCGGGGCCGGGATGAATCCCGGCACCGGGGAAAAGAAGCGTCCGTCGGCAGTTGCGATGGGGAATCGTTTGCGTAGGGATACCGATGGACTGTTCTGAAACAGATCTACTACATACCGAGTTGCGAGATGGACTATACGAACAAGTCGATTGAGAAGGCCGCCTGTATTCTCGATCTATTCGCCGCCGATACACCGAGGTTGAGTGCCACGGAAATAGCGAGGAGACTCGGCACAAAGGCATCGATCATCTATCCCATCTTACGGACGCTTCAGACGTCTGCCTACCTCATGAGAGACGAGGATAAGAAGTACAGTCTCGGGTTCAAGTTTCTCGAGCGAGCCAACCTCGTCCTCCAGCGCCTCGATCTCCACACGGTCGCACAGAAGTATCTCAAGAAGTTGGCCAACACCTGTTCGGTCAACGCACACCTGGGGATCCTATATGGCTACAAGGTGCTCTACCTCCATCGCGAGGTGGGAAGCAGCAACGTGTTTATCCGAGAGATAGTCGGCCTGTCGGAACCGGCCTACTGCACCGCGTTGGGCAAGACGCTGCTCGCCTCTCTGCCCGAGGATGAACAGGAATCCTATCTCACCCGGGAATCGTTGGTGCCGTTCACTCCACACACGATTACCAGTCCGGATGCCTTGCGGGTGGAACTGGGGCGAATCCGCCGGGACGGTTTTGCCATAAGCAATGAGGAAGCGCACGAGGGTGTTGTGGGAGTCGCGGCTCCGGTGACAGACTTCCGAGGCCGGGTTCGGGCTGCCATCAGCATATCTATTCCGAGATCGAGATGGCACAATGAGGAAGCCGAGCTGATAGGCACCGTGAAGGAGACGGCTTCTCTTCTTTCCCGAGATCTGGGTGCATCGAAAAAGGATGAGGCTTTCAGAGCATAGATCAAGAGGACAGAGAGAGGGAGCTTCCGGCGACTGTCGCCGATGGGTTATCATGGTAATAGCGGTGACCCTCCAGAGAGAGGGCCCGCAGGAGGTCGTGGTTTGATGAACAAAGGCCATGTTGTGGGGGTTGATATCGGAACGAGCCGATGCCGTGCGGTGCTTTACGAAACGACTGGCCGTCTGGTGGCCGAGTCCACCCGCTCCTATTCCATCCTAAACCCAAAGCCGGGTTGGCAAGAACAGGATCCAGAGGCTGTTCTAAACGCTTTCCTGGCGTGTCTTGGGGAGATCATCGAACGGGCGGGTCCGAACGCGCTCCTGGGCATCGGGCTGAGCTGTTATTTCCACAGCTTTATGGCAGTGGATCAGAACAACCGTCCTCTCACCCCATGCATCATCTGGACCGACACCCGAAGCCGCGGTGCGGCCCGGCGGATTGCAGAGGAATGCGATCCACAAAGCCTCTACCGCCGCACGGGTTGCCCCCTGCATCCCATGTATCCGATCTGCAAGGCCCGCTGGCTCAGCGACGAAGCCCCCTCCATCCTGCTCCAGGCCCACAAGATCGTCTCCGTGAAGGAATACATCGCCCGTGAGGTATTCGGCGAGTATCTGGTTGACTGGTCGGTCGCCTCCGGCTCGGGTATGTTGAACATTCACACGTTGGATTGGGATGAGGAGGCCGTCGAGCTCGCCGGGCTCCGGGCAGACCACCTTTCGACAGTGACCTCCACCCTGACCCGCTTGCCTCGTATACGATCCAGGTATGCAGGCATGTTACGGCTCAAGGAATCCGTTCCAGTCATCATCGGAGGTGCCGACGGGACCTTATCGAGCATCGGCGTCGGGGCAGTCGGCCCAGGGGAAGCGGACAGCATGGCCGGGACAGGAGCGGCGGTTCGGGTGCTCGTCCCGGAGCCTCGGCTCGATGAGAAGGCGAGAACATGGTGCTACGTGGCGGCGCCGAACAGGTGGGCCGTGGGAGGGGTTTCGGCTGCAGGGCTGATTTACGAGTGGTTCATCCGAGAGTTCGAAACCGCAGAACGGCAGGAGGCTGAGAGGCGGGGCATGAACCTCCACCAGCTCCTCGACGAGTATGTGCGTTCGGTTCCCTTGGGCAGCGACGGCATGATCTTCCTGCCTTTCATCGTGGGAGCCAGAACGCCCATTTGGAATCCAGACGCCCGGGGGGTGCTTTTCGGCTTGACCTATCACCATACGAGCAAGCACATCCTTCGTGCTCTGATGGAGGGAGTAGACTACAACCGGTTCAGTGCACTGAAGGCGGTGGAGGAAGTGGTGGGCGGCATCGATTCGGTACGTGTATCGGGCGGATTCGTGAACTCCAGATCATGGTTGCAGATTACGGCGGACGTATACGGGAGAGAACTCCTGGTACCGGAGGTTCCCCAGAACACGGCATGGGGGGCGGCATTCATGGCCATGCTGGCCCTCGGCCTGGTGGAGCGCCTTGAGGATATCAAACCCATGGTGATCATCCGAGAAGTCGTCCGCCCGGATCCCCATGCCCATGAGCGTTACCTGAGGTTTTTCGCCAAGTACGAGCGGCTCTGCCGGAAACTCGAAGATGAATTCGGAGAGGAAGCAGACGGCTGAGTTGTATCCGAAGACCGGCCCGGCCCGCCACGGGCAGGGCGAGCGAGTTCGCAGGAGGACAGGATGGCAAGAAGGATCATTGACCTTTCTTACACCATCGAGCAGACGATGATGGTCTACCCGGGGTTGTCACGGCCCGTTTTGGAATGGCTGGCCGTTCACGAACAGGACGGCCACTATGCTTCCAAAGTGACGCTTCCCATCCACGTAGGTACCCATATCGATGCCCCTAAACATTTCATCGCAGGCGGCCAGTCCGTGGATGGTATACCCCTGGCAAGACTGGTGGGTGAGGCGGTGTTGGTCGATCTGTCGGACCGAGATCTGAACAGGATCACCGAGGCGAACCTGCAGGAATTCGAGGACCGCATCAAACCGGGCCTGATCCTGATCCTTGACTCAGGCACCCACAAGAAGTACGGCACAAAAGGATTCATTACCGACTATCCATATGTCACTCCCGAGGCCGCCGGCTGGCTGGTAGAGAGGGGGATAGCATCCCTGGGGGTGGATATGATGGCCATCGATCCCCTGGGCAGCGTCGACAGCCCGGCCCACCACATCGTCTTGGGAGCCGGTATACCGATCGTGGAGAATCTGGCCTACCTGGATCGTTTGGATCGCCAGGATTTCCTCTTCATCGGATTGCCCTTGAAGATCGGCGGGGCAGAAGGCGCGCCGTGCCGTGCCATTGCGGTGATCGAGGAAGGATGATCCGTTGGATACTCGTTTGGAAGGAGACCATTGCCATGAAAAGAGAGGGTCATGTGGACATCAGGGGAATCATCCCGCCTGT
>JAFDHF010000098.1 GCA_019308905.1 Deltaproteobacteria bacterium | reverse complement strand
GCCAGCTCTTCCTGCGTCAGTTCCCGCTGCTGGCGGAGGCTTCGGATCTTCGATCCTATTTTCATGCAGGGAGTTTATTTAAAGCGTGTCAAAAGTTTAATAAAATAAACCCAGGAAATTATACCGATTCTATTCCGTTTGTCAAGGAATAAATCTCGTGGAGTTTCCTGACCTTTGGAGAACACCCTTGCCTCCGGCGGCATTGCGGAAGCGGTGGGGTATCCGTCGAGGTCGAGCGGGAAGGGGAAAGGTCGTGTTCGTGATTCGTGTTCGTGTTCGTGATTCGTGTTCGTGTTCGTGATTCGTGTTCGTGTTCGTGAGTCGTGTTCGTGGGTCGTGGTTGTTCGTGAGTCGTGGGAAAGGGGCAGGAACTGCCCACCCGCGAAAGTCGAGGGGGTGCACCGCATGAGCTCAGGGGCCAGGGAACAGTACGTTTCCACTTGAGAATCAAGAAACATGGTTAGAAATCAAGGAACCTTAGGACATGTCCTCCGAGAAATGGGGGGACTCCTAAATCTCCGGAGTTTCGCGACCTTTGGAGAATACCCTTGTCGCCGAACGGGATTGCCGACCGATCGCGTACCCACAGGGAATGCGGGGGGGCAGCAGAGCCCTTCCCTGCAGGCCGGGGCATGGAGGGCGGCTTTACTGGGATGCCGCTCTTTGTTATTTTTTAATATGTCGGGGGAACCCATATGGGGAAGAGAAGGGTATGGACCGTATTCTGATCCAGGGTGCAAGGGAACACAACCTGAAGGATATCGATCTCGAGATTCCCAGGGAAAAGCTCATCGTGGTCACCGGGCTGAGCGGTTCGGGAAAATCATCCCTCGCCTTTGACACGCTCTACGCGGAGGGGCAGAGGCGATATGTGGAATCTCTCTCGGCATACGCCCGCCAGTTCCTCGAGCAGATGGAGAAGCCGGACGTGGAGCTGATCGAAGGGCTCTCCCCTGCCATCTCGATCGAGCAGAAAGGCATCAGCCGAAATCCGCGGTCGACGGTAGGTACCATTACCGAGATCTATGACTACCTTCGTCTGCTCTTCGCCAGGGTTGGAAAACCATACTGCCCCAGGTGTGGGAGGGAGATATCTTCCCAAACGATACAGCAGATTGCCGACTACCTCATGGGGCTTCCCCGGGGAACACGGATCGTCCTGTTTTCTCCCATAGTCAGGGGGAAGAAGGGAGAGTACCGAAAGGAACTTGAAGGGCTCCGGAGAGAGGGATTCGTCCGGGTGAGGATAGACGGTAGGATCCTCGACCTGGAAGAGCCGATCCAACTGGACAGAAAGAAAAAGCACACCATCGATGTGATGATCGACCGGCTCGTCGTCAAGGAGAAGATCGAAAGAAGGCTTACCGATTCGCTGGAACTGGCCTCCAGGATGGCCGACGGGGTGATCAGGGTGGAGATCGATGGCGTCAGGGAAACGATCTTCAGTGAGAAGGCTACCTGTGTGGATTGCGGTATCAGCTACCCGGACATTGAGCCGAGGATGTTTTCTTTCAACAGTCCCTATGGGGCCTGTCCCGTGTGCGGGGGACTGGGGATCAGGGTGAACGGAAGAGTCCATGGGGTGGACGATCCGGCGGCTCCATCCTTTGAGCAGGAGTGGGCTGAAGGTGAAGAGCCTCCCTGTGAGACCCCCTGTCCTGCCTGTGGAGGAGCCAGACTCCGGAAAGAGAGCCTCTCCGTGAAGGTCGGCGGCCTTTCCATAGGAGAGGTGGTAAAGATGTCGATCGGAGAGTCCCTCGATTTTCTCGAAAATCTCGATCTTGGCCGGAGAGACCAGCAGATTGCGGCTCCGATCCTCAAGGAGATAACAGAGCGCCTCACCTTCATGGTCGATGTAGGACTCGACTACCTCACCCTCGACCGGAGGGCCTCGACCCTCTCAGCAGGCGAGGGACAGCGGATCCGTCTGGCCACACAGATCGGATCGAGTCTTGTGGGTGTCATGTACGTCTTGGACGAGCCGAGCATCGGACTCCATCAAAGGGATAACCTCCGGCTCCTCAAGAATCTCCGCCGCCTCAGGGATATGGGCAATACGGTGATCGTGGTGGAACACGACGAATCCACGATTCTCGCTGCTGACCATGTGGTGGACATGGGCCCCGGCGCGGGGCTGCAGGGTGGCCGTGTCATCTTTTCCGGTCCGCCCTCCGAGATAATGGGGATAGAGGAATCGGTCACCGGCCGGTACCTCTCCGGCCGTCTGGCCATCCCCGTTCCCAAGAGGCGTCGGGCTCCTGGAAAAGGGGAACTGGTACTGAGAGGAGTCACCACCAACAATCTCAAGAACATCGATGTGACCATCCCCCTTGGCATCTTCGTCTGCGTTACAGGGGTCTCGGGATCGGGTAAGAGCAGCCTGGTAGTGGACACTCTCTTTCGCGTCCTTTCGCACCGGCTCTACCGTTCCAGAGCGGGCAAAGGTACACTCCGGTCCGTTGAAGGCCTGTCCGACATCGACAAGGTCATAAACATCGACCAGACGCCGATAGGCCGTACCCCGAGGTCGAATGCGGCGACCTACACGGGCGTATTCGGCCTGATCCGTGACCTCTTCTCCCAGATTCCAGAGGCCAGGATGCGCGGCTACAAGCCGGGACGGTTCAGCTTCAACGTCAAGGGGGGGAGGTGCGATGCCTGTCAGGGAGACGGGGTTATCAAAGTGGAAATGCATTTCCTCCCCGATGTCTATGTCACCTGCGAGATCTGCGGGGGAAAGCGCTACAACAGGGAAACCCTGGAGATCAAGTACAGGGGGAAGAACATCCATGACGTCCTCGACATGACCGTGGCGCAGGCCCTCTCCTTTTTCGAAAACATCCCCTCCATCAGGAGTAAGCTCCAGACCCTGCATGATGTCGGTTTGGGGTACATAAAACTCGGTCAATCAGCCACCACCTTCTCGGGAGGTGAGGCACAGCGCATCAAGCTCTCCAGGGAGTTGAGCAAGAAGGGCACGGGCAGAACCCTCTATATCCTGGACGAGCCCACCACCGGGCTCCACTTCGCAGACGTCCAGAAGCTGCTCGAGGTTCTGAGCCGCCTGGTGGATATGGGAAACACCGTTATTGTCATCGAACACAACCTGGAGGTCATCAAATCGGCCGACTACATCATCGACCTCGGCCCGGAGGGCGGCCAGAGGGGGGGGAGAATCATTGCTACCGGCTCTCCGGAGGAGATCGCTCTCCATCCAGGCTCTTACACGGGGCAGTACCTGAGACAGTACTTGCCAAAGCGGCGAGATAGAAAGCAGGATGGATCATTTCCCGTGGAAATGGCATAGAATCATTTGACTTTTCGCTGAAATACTGGTAGAAAAAGAGCAGTTCCACCTGTGCTTGGCGGTCCGCCTCATGATGATCGCCCCAGATTGGCATGTCTAGAGAGGAAGGGGTATGGTTCAGAGAAACGCAAAATCCTCCACAGGTCTTGATGAGAACGTGGCTGCCTCCTTGAGTTATCTATTGGGGTTCATTACGGGATTTGTATTCTACTGGGAGGAGAAGGAGAGCGATCTCGTAAGATTCCATGCCCTTCAATCGATCATAACCTTTATCCCTGTCTGGATAGTTCTGCTCGTGCTCGAGTGGATACCCCTGATAGGAACACTGGCTTGGATCCTCGCTCTCATGCTCTGGGTGCTGCTTATGATCCGAGCCTATTCCGGTCGGGCTTACAGGCTCCCCTTTGTCGGGGCGATTGCCGAGGATGTGGTGAGGCGATCCGCCGAAAAGAAGGCCCATGGTGGGGACCAGGAGCCATAGATGGACAGGCCGATTCCCCGGGACCCCGGGGAAAGTGGAGGAAGGGTGGCCGAGTGGTTTAAGGCGGCGGTCTTGAAAACCGCTTCCCGAAAGGGACGTGGGTTCGAATCCTACCCCTTCCGCCAACAAGAAGACAGAAGTCAGAATAGGACCCAGACAGTTCCAGAGGGCGATGCGAGATGAGGCGTCCAGAGCCTATTTATTCAAGTAGTTACCTGTGCCCTGAAGGGAAGGCGAAGGGTGGTCAGGAAATTCAGTTCGGGTCCAGATCGTGGTTTTGCTTAGCTTTTATTCTGACTGCAGACTTCTGACTCCTGGCTTCTGCATTTTGTGGAGAGATGCCCGAGCTGGCTGAAGGGGCTCGCCTGCTAAGCGAGTGTGCGCCAAAAGCGTACCGTGGGTTCGAATCCCACTCTCTCCGTTCCTCAAATCCGGACTATCGCAGCAGCTCCAGTGCCACTTGGCAATAGGTCTCTACGCCGAGCTGAAGTATACCCTCATTGAAATCGAACCTCGAGTTGTGGACCGGGACGCCTCCTTCCCTCCCAACTCCGAGGGCGAAGAAACACCCCTTCGACTCCTGCAGATAATAGGCAAAATCCTCGCCTCCCATGGTCCTTTCAGGTTCGACGACCCGGTCTTCGCCCACGACTTTCTGGGCACATCGGCGCACAACTTCCGCCATGGACTCGTCGTTGACGGTGGCGGGATAGCCCCGGCTGTACCTCAGTTCGAAACCTGCACCCATGGACTGGCAGACCCCGCTAACGATCCTTTCGATACGATCCTCCCACGAGTCCCAGACATCCTTATTGAAGGTCCTCGTTGTCCCGCTCAGTTCGGCCTCGCCTGAAATGACGTTGAAGGCGGTCCCTGCATGGAAGGTACCCACGGTGACTACCACCGGTTCCAGAGGGTCCATGTGGCGGCTCACCAAACGCTGCAACGCGTTGACCACCTGTGTGCCCACTTCCAGCGCGTCCACACAGAGGTTAGGCATGGCACCATGGCCGCCTGAGCCTATGATCCTGATATCGAAACGGTCCATGGCAGCCAGGAACGGGCCCGCCTTTACGCCGATATATCCCTCGGGAACTTCCGGCCATACGTGGCACCCGATAGCATAGTCCACCTTGGGATTCTCCATCACGCCGGCATCGATCATTGGCTTTGCCCCGCCCGGTCCCTCCTCTGCGGGCTGAAAGACGAATTTGACACTCCCGGTCAATTCCTCCTTGATCCTTTTGAGGGCAGTCACAGCACCCAGGGCCATCGCCATATGGGCGTCATGCCCGCAGGCATGCATCACCCCTTCGTGCACGGATGAAAAGGGAAGTCCCGTCTCTTCCTTGATGGGAAGGCCGTCCATTTCGGCACGGATCATCAGGGTGGGGCCGGGCCTGCCCGTATCCATGAGCCCTACCACTCCGTACTCGGCGACTCCGGTCTGGACGGCGAGACCCTCTCTTTCCAAGTATCCGGCCACGTAGGCGGAGGTCTTTCTTTCCCTGAAGCCTGTCTCGGGGATCCGATGGAGTTCGCGACGGGTTCTGACGATTCGGTCTCTCTCGGCGATCACGAGCTGATGGACATCCACCATGATTGCACCTCGTCTCTATCCTTTTGCCATCACCCTCTTTGCCATCTCTGGCGAGGATACTAGCATCTGCCGAACCGCAGGTCAACTCTGACCTTTCTGAGGAGAGCCCCATGAAACCCCGGCCATCGAGGCGTCTACCCTCTCTTCAAAGGCGCTGTGGATCCTGCGAACCCTAAAATCCTGCCCCTCTCCCTCTCACTCCGGACTGGAAGATCCCCGGCAAATCATGGTAAAAATGGGGAAACGCCAAAAAGCCATTCTGTTTTACTGGAAGGAGCACTCAGATGGATGGTGAGACCCAAACAGGCCGATTCACCGGCGCTTCAAAATATGTCCTGGACGAGGAATTGGCCAAGATCGTAAACGTGTCCATAGCGCTCGAGATGCCGCTGCTGCTCAAGGGTGAACCTGGAACAGGGAAGACCATGCTCGGCCATGCCATCGCAGAGGCACTGGGGATGAGGCTGATCGTCCTCAACGTAAAATCCAGCATGAAGCTCGTTGATACCCTCTACCAGTATGACACCCTGACCCGGCTCAACGACAGCAGATTCGGTGATTCGAGGCGGGATGTCAGCAACATCGAGGAATACATCAAGATGGGCAAAATCGGCCAGGCCTTTGTATCAGAGGATAGGGTCGTTCTTCTCATCGACGAGATAGACAAGGCCGACACGGATTTCCAGGATGATATGCTCGACATCCTCGACCAAATGGAATTCGACATCATCGAGATAGACAAGACCATTCGAGCCAAGAAGAGACCGGTCATCATCATAACCTCCAACGCCAAGAAGGACCTCTCGGATCCCTTTCTGGGCCGCTGCAACTTCCATCACATAGCCTTTCCGGATCCTGAAATGATGAGGAGGATCGTTGACGTCCATTTCCCCAATGTTGCCGGTGACCTGCTCCAAAGCGCCGTGGAAACCTTCTACCGGCTGAGGGAGATCAGGGGGGTTGAGAAAAAACCTTCTACACGGGAGCTTATCAACTGGATCCGTGCCTTGAGAGGTGATCCGGATTTCCATGTGAAGGACCTCGCAAAGGGGGACATCCCATACCTGGGAGTCTTGTTCAAAAAGAGCTCCGATTACAGAGTGGCCCGGAACGGAGTAGCCCGGTTCCGGCCGTAGGGAGGGCAGTTTCCGAGATGTTCATCCCTTTCTTCTACTCACTCAGAAGGGCAGGTATCCCCGTCTCTCCCACCTCCTTCCTGAGGCTTCAGAAAGCCCTTGCCATGGGATTGGTCAACTGTGTCGATGATTTCTATACTGCGGCAAGGGCCATCCTGGTCAAGAGCGAAAGGTATTTTGACCTCTACGACCGGGTGTTCGCCCGCCACTTCAAGAGCATTGAGTTCGAGGTACCGGATCCATGGGAGTGGTCCGAGCTGATCCGCACCATGCTGGAGAGTTGGCTCAGGGATCCTGGAGGACTGGCGTCCGCCCTGGGGATAAGCGAGGAAGAGCTCGGCAAGATCCCCCCTGACGAGTTGATCGACCGCTTTCTCAAGCTCTTGGAAGAGCAAACCGCGGAGCACCGCGGAGGTGCCAGGTGGATCGGGACGAGGGGCACGTCCCCTTTCGGTCATTCCGGATATCACCCCGGCGGGATGCGGATCGGGGGAATATCCAGGGGTAGATCGGCCGTCAAGGTGGCCATGGATCGGAGATATCGCGACTATTCCCAGGAGCGGCCTCTGACCACCTCACAGATGGGTGAGGCCCTGAAGCGGTTGAGAAACATGGTGCCTGCCGGACCCAAGGACCGGGTCAACATCCAGGAGACGATCTACCAGACGATGAAAAAGGGGGGCGAGATAGAGATCGTACTGGATAGGAGCCTGAGGGACAGATTGAAGGTGATACTGGCCATAGACAACGGTGGATGGTCGATGGACCCGTATGTCGAGGTGGTACAGACTCTGTTCAACTACGCGCGGGCCCAGTTCAAGGATCTCAAAACCCTTTTCTTCCACAATACCATCTATGACTACCTCTGGGAGGATCCTCCCAGGCGCGACAAGCCCTATCCCGTGGAAGAATTGGCCCGTCTTGACCGCGAGACACGGTTCATCATCGTGGGCGACGCGAGCATGGCTCCCTATGAGCTCATGGCGACTGACGGTTCCATCCATATCGAAGAACGGTCGGGAAAACCGAGCTACGAGCGGCTGAGGTTCATCGCCGAGAACTTCCCCCATTCGGTCTGGATAAACCCGATACCCGCCCAGGACTGGCCTTACACGACGACGATCGGCCTGATCAGGGAGATCTTCCCCATGTTCGAGCTGACCCTTGAGGGACTCGAAAAGGCGGTCGCCCACTTGATGGCCGACAGTTGAGGGACCGGCCTTTTTCGAGACGTACAGGGCGGACCGACCGAACCCCCTGCCGGGACTCACCCGGCCGGAAGGCAGAACCCGCCGAACCTGCGCCACGCCCGCGACAAATCATCAAAGGGATCTCAGTGGGCCACCGGGACTATCCTGATTCTGTCCCCCGTGGTCACCAGGATGGCACCAAGAATCGTCACGATTCCGCCGACGACCTGATGGGGCAGCGGGAGGGTACCAAAATAGATCAGGGCTCCCAGCAAGACGAAAAGCCCCTTGGAACTCCCAATGATCACTGTACGGGATGCTTCGATATACTGGAGCGCGGAATACTGGGAAAAGACCGTCAGGAACGGCCCCAACAGCGATCCCACCATGATGTTCCAGAACGCCTTCCAGGAAATCCTCAAGGGCAGATGGGTACTGAAGAGCAGGATCGTCGAGAAAAGGAAGAGAAACACGATCCTATTCATAGTGAGAATCCCGGGATCGATATCTCTGATATATCTCTTGGCAACGGTGAAAGAGATGGAAAAAACAAAAGAAGCAAGGACCACGAATGCGGTACCGGGAAGGAACATGTGGGACAGGTCTCCACCTTTCTGATAACTGATGATAAACGCTCCTGATATGGTAAAGACAAATCCCATCGCTTCGACCGTGCTGAACCGTTCCTTTAGGAAAGCCACCCCCAGGACCGTCGTGAAGACCGGTGACATGTTCGCGAGAAACGATACTATGGCCGGATTCTCCACCGTTTTTATGGCCAGGAAGAAAGATGTCGTCCCGACAAGTTCCAGAGATCCTATCAGCAGCAGCACCTTGTACGTCGATCTGTTCAACTTCGCAATGGTTCTGTATCTCTTTGCCGGGATGTCGTACAGGAGGTTCCACAGGATCCCGAAACCGAACCAGTAGAATCCGAACTTGATCAGTTCCACCTCCTGGAGTGCAGCCTTGCTGAAGATGTAGACATTAGACACGGCCAGGGTGGCAATAAAGGCGAAAAGATATCCGCGAAGTCTGCTGTTTTCTGCCATATCTTTCCAATTCAACAGAGGATGCGCTGGCTGGCCGTCACCGAAGAATCGCCGTGAAGCGAAGATCACGGAGTTTCCCTGCTCACCCCTCTTCATCGGGAAGAGCCTCCCCCAGAGGCGAGCCCTCACTCCGCCAGGCCCTCAGGCCGAAGCAGGGAGACCGAGCCAAGGGAGGCTTAGAATGGGTCGGAGGGTTGCTTCAGAAGGCCAAACCGGCCTTTT
>JAFDHF010000097.1 GCA_019308905.1 Deltaproteobacteria bacterium | reverse complement strand
TACGATCACCGAAAAATACCTCTGGCAGGGCTTGACCCGGCTTCTTGCTGTCTATGACGGCAGTGACGCCCTCCTCATGAGGTTTGGATATGCCGACGGTAGGATGCCTTTAGCCATGACGAGGGGAGGCGTGACTTACTACCTCGCCTATGACCAGGTAGGGTCCCTGAGGGTGGTTGCCGATGCCTCGGGGAACGTGGTCAAAAGGGTTGACTACGACTCCTTCGGGAATATAATCGATGATACAAATCCGTCGTTTGAAATACCATTTGGCTTTGCCGGGGGGCTCTTTGTCCGGGACACAGGCCTCCTCCGGTTCGGCTTCCGTGACTATGACCCCGATATCGGAAGATGGACCGGAAAGGATCCGATACTCTTTGCCGGTGGGAACACTGACCTCTATGGGTACTGCCTGAATGATCCGATTAACTGGGTAGACCCTGTTGGGTTATTTAATATAAAGGGAGCATTAAAGAACGTAGGGAGAAGTCCAAGGTTTAGATCTGCTGTATCCCTTGGTGCTGCTGTATTGGCGGAATATGTTGCGAACAGGATGGAGCCCGGAAAGGCGAGGGGTGCTATCTATCTGACAAGTAGTGTATTGGCTACTTTCGCCTCAGCTGAAGCGGCGAAGGCTGCTATCGGATCTTTCTTTTTCGCTACAACTACTGCCGAAACAGGCGTAGGTGCTGTGTTTGGATATATGATTGGAGCCGCTGCTACTGGAGTTGCCGATTATGATTTCATGCTGGCAGTTGACTATCTTGAGAAAGCATTGAAGGATTTTGGATACACAGATCCTGAGCATATGAGTCCATGCTCATAGGTTCTTAGAGGACGGACAACAGACTCAAGAAAAGAAAAGAAATGAGTTCGACACTTACAATAAGAAGACGACTTCTGATTGGTATCCCCACGGTACTAATAACGCTTGGCCTCCTAACACTGTGTTGGTATTTTCTACCGAAATATGCTTTTGTTCTTGTGCTAATAGGTGTAATGATATTGGGTATGATTCTAGAACCCTTTGTAATGCGTTATGAAGAGAGGAGAAAAAGAGAACGAGAGGGAGAAAGAAGGAAGGCGACGTCCATCAATAAGTAAATAAAGACTGTGGGTCACCTTGACTCTTTCTCAGCCGACAGAGAAGTCTTTTTGCACTCTTTCTCCCTCTCGAATCCTTGGCAATCATCTCCTTCACTCGCTAGATAGCACATCTCACCGAACCATAGGCCTGCATCTGAAACGGGTCGCCTATCTGCTTCGGTCTCACTCATTTTGAACACTTCGAAAAAACTTATTATGTGATGTCAAAGACATAGGCTCCCTCTGGAATCTGTTGGCATTACATTTTCTGATCTTCGAAGGCCTGTAACGTTGGTGGTGGTCTCACCCCGACGGCTTGGAAGACCTTGTGGGCCGAACCCCTGAAGTCTGTCCGGAGGATATAGATCGTCGTCCCTGTCCGGTCCATCTTGAGAAATCTCTGGTAGCCTCGTTTACCAACAAGGGCCTTTGGACCCTTGGAGGCGAGAGTCTGCCTGAGTCGGCTAACTACGATCTCTCTCTGTTTTCGATCCCTTTCGGCTTGCCGGGGATTATGACACACAATATAGCGAAGCCCACCGTGGATGACTTGTTTGACCCAGAGATCATCGGCCACCTCGTGGAAAGAGGAACAGTCCGAAAGGACCTCCTCCTCGATGTCCACATAACGCCTAAGAGGAGTTCCAACTATGTACTCAAGGCGTGCCTCTTCGAGCTTTATGAGATTTTCCACACTCACCATGCCCCGATCACAGACAAGAATCGCCCGCTCCACCTCCCCTTTGTGCTCTGCCACAAGATCCATCGCCCGGTATCGGTGTTTTCCGGTTGTCTACATGCAGGTGATGTGATACCCTCAAAGGGGCGAGGGCAATGCCCGGTCTTTGGGTTGCCCATCTGTCGACTCTTCTAAACCATCCTTTGGATTATCGGAGTATTACAGAGAGGAGGGGTATCCCATGAAAAGGCAAGCAAACAAAAAGAAGGGATTCACCAGGAGGGAATTCATAGGAAAGACGGCGATGAGTGCAGCTGCCCTGGGAGGATTGACCCTTGTACCAAGGCTTCCGGCTCTTGCCTCTACGCCGCCCTTGAAAGTGGCCGTCTACGGCGGCTTCTTCAAGAAGGTGCTCGACAAGGAGCTCTTCGGACCTTTTCAAAAGGAGACAGGTATCCCTGTGGAATCCCACGCAGAACCCACGGGGCCGGTGATGTTGCAACAAGTGCGAAGCGCGGTCAAGGCCGGAAAGGCTCCTGTGGACGTGGCGATTTTTTCTGTAACGGCCGTCTTGCGAGGCTTGAAAGAGGATCTTTGGGCACCCTACTCGGAATCGGAGATGCCCAACTTGAAATACCTGGCAAGCCCCTTTATTCGCCGCGATACCCGAGGCCGGCTGGTCGGAATTGGTGCCCTTTCGTGGTATATCAACCTGGTCTACAACTACGATGTAATCAAATACCAGCCTGACTCGTACAAAGCCTTCTGGGATCCCCGGCACAGGGACCAGCTGGGGCTATTGAAATTGGTGGATAACAGTTTCCTACTGGAAATCACAGCGACCACTTACTTTGGCGGGAAAAAGATTCTGGACACAAAGCAGGGGATCTTGAGGGTCATGAAGAAGCTGGCCGAGGTAAAGCCCAATGTGAAGATGTGGTACGAGAGTGAAGCCACATTTGAACAGGCCCTGAAGACCGGCGAGGTTCCGATGGGGCAGCTGTACCACGATGTCACTACGGTCATGGCGAGCAAGGGGGCTCACGTGCGGAGCGTGTTCCCAAGAGAGGGCGGTGTACTAGACCATGGCGAGTGGATGCTTCTTAGAACCAGCAAGAAGGCCAAAGAGGCTCATATCTTTGTCAACTATTGCTGCGATCCAAAGGTACAAGACAGGGTCAGTATGGCCCTGGGTACATCGCCCACGGTTAACCCTCAGTACCTCTCACTTTCGAAGGAGGACTACGAAAAGATCGCCGGGCCTGGGCCTGAGGCTGCGATTACCCCATACTACAAACTCTACATCGGGGAGATCGAGACATGGCTCAAGGAGAAATGGAACGAAATGATCATTGGTTAGGACGAGGAGGGGCGACCCAGATCTACGCATATGGGACGAGTTGAACTGAGAAACCTGTCAAAGACCTTTCCACCGAACATCCGCGCAGCAGAGAATATCAGCCTGTCCATTGAGGAGGGAGAGTTTGTCACACTTCTAGGCCCAAGCGGGTGTGGTAAGACAACAACTCTCCGTCTCATTGCCGGACTCGAAGAGCCCTCTAGCGGCCGGATCCTCATTGATGGTCGAGATGTGACCGCTCTCCCTCCCTATCGAAGGGATACAGGCATGGTTTTTCAATCCCTTGCTCTCTTTCCTCACATGGACGTCTTTGAAAATATCGCCTATGGCATGCGTGTTCGCAGGCTTGCAAAGGCCGAAATAGATGAGAAGGTGACGGAGCTGCTCAAACTCGTCAGGCTCCCGGGTATGGAGAGGAGGAAGATCGAACAGCTCAGCGGAGGACAGCGGCAGCGGGTTGCTTTTGCCAGGGCGCTGGCCATGAACCCCTCGGTCTTCTTGCTCGATGAACCATTCGCTGCCCTGGACAAGAACCTCCGAGAGGAGATGCAAGTCGAGTTGCGGAGGCTCCAAAAGCGAATCCAGATAACCACGATCTTCGTAACCCACAATCAGAGAGAGGCCATGTCCATGTCTGATAGGATAGTAGTCATGGATAGCGGGCACATCGAACAGGTGGGAACTCCCATGGAGATCTACCGGAATCCAGTGTCTCCCTTTGTTGCCACCTTTATTGGGTCTACCAACCTGATAAACGCAGAGGTTAAAGCCCGTTGGGGAGAAACCGTCCAACTCATGACACCCGATGGCGCGGTCTCGGCACCGGCAAAGGATCTTCACCTGCCCGAAGGCAAAGCATGTGTGATCTCGATACGCCCCGAGTCGGTCCGACTTACCATTGAAACAGACGGAACCGAGAAGAACAGCTTTCTCGGAAGAATCGACTTCAAAAGGCATGTTGGGGAACTCATCGAGTACTACGTCCGCACCCAAGGGGGCCAGGAGATCATTGCTTCCTATCAAACCGGCAGCACGGAGTTTTTCGAGGGTGAGAGGGTCAGGGTAATCCTCGATCCTAAAGCATTTTGCATCCTGGACAGGGAACTCTAATGAGACAGCGGGAAGGCTGGTTGAAATACATTCTGGCTTATCCAGTGGGGATGCTCCTCGTGTTCTTCGTCATTCCCCTGGCTATGCTTGTCGTCCTCAGCTTCTACCATCATCCTCCGGGAGGATTCTACGAACCGGCCTTTACCCTCGAAAACTACATACGATTCTTTACAAGGACCCTCTATCTCAAGAGGCTTGCCTTTACTTTGGAGGTCTCTATTCTCACGGCTCTCATCTGCCTGGTCCTGGGATACACGTTTACCTACTATCTGACCCGTGTGACGAGAAAGAGGCGTTTCTACATCATTATGGTGATAAGCACCCTCTGGCTGTCTTATATCATTCGGAGCTACGCATGGACCGTCCTGCTTTCGAGAAATGCAGGAATCAGCCAGCTCTTTGTCTGGATCGGTCTTGCTGAGAAACCCCGGAGTTACACGCCGGGCTTTCTCGCCGTACTCATAGGACTCGTCTACGTTTTCCTGCCCTTCATGATCCTCACCCTTTACGGCAGCCTGAAATCCATCAATCCGGAATACGAAGAGGCTTCACTGAACCTCGGGGCCGGACCCTGGAAGACATTCTGGAAGGTGACACTCCCACTCTCGAGAAACGGGATCATCTCCGGGGTCCTCCTGGTCTTTGTTCTCACCATGGGGGCCTATGTAGTGCCATCCATCCTGGGCAAGCCCCAACAGTGGACCATGGCCATCATCATAGGCGACCAGGCAACCTACGAATCGAATGTTCCCTTCGGGGCTGCTATGGCACTGGTGTTGATGGTTCTCTCCATTGTAATCATTTGGCTAGTGGCGAGGATTGCCGGAACAGAGAGCCTCTCCATGGGGGCCAAAGGGAAATGAAGATTGAGACGACAGGCAGGCTCCTCTTGGGGGCATGTTTCGGATCGATCGTGGTCTTCCTGATCGCCCCGCTGGTAATCGTCATAGCCGTATCTTTCACGCCGGACATCTTCATGGTGTTCCCACCCAGAGGATTCTCCCTCCAGTGGTATAGAGAATTCCTGACCATGTCGGATTGGCGCGAGGCGATCAGAGACAGCCTCATTATTGCAAGCGGGGCAGCGGTTGTTTCAACCTCTATCGCCCTTGTCCTGGCCTTTGTCCTTGACAGATGGGAGATCCGTTTTGCCGGAGCCATGAGGACCCTGGGCTTGCTCCCTTTTCTGCTCCCTCCGGTGATCGTGGGGATCGCCTTGATGGCCTTCTTCTATTCTCTCGGCTATTCCGGCAAGATTATCAATGTGGTCATTGCCCATGGCATCTTCTATACGGCTCTGCCCCTGATGCTGATCTCCCTCGGTTTCGAGTCGATAGACAAGGAGTTGGAAGAGGCCGCAATGAACCTCGGGGCCACAGAACTGAGGGTCTTCAGGACCGTAACCCTTCCGCTGATTCAGAACGACATCTTTGCCGGGGTTCTTTTCTCCTTCATACTCTCTCTTAACGAGTACTTCATCGCCTTCCTGGTGGCCGGGTTTACCGTGACCACCCTGCCCATAAAGATCTTCTCCTCTCTCCGGTATTCATACTCTCCCACCATCGCAGCCGTGTCGGTCTTCTTCATTCTCATCACAACAGGGGTTGTCATTGCGATCAGCAGGCTGACGAAGGGGATATGGGAATAGGCGGTGATTGGCTCCGCGGGCCTTTCCTCCTGCGGCTTTTGAGCGGATCAAGGAGCCATGGCTTTCGCGAATGACTCCGAAAATCCGTTCTCTGAAATCACGCTTGTCGAGGAAAGGGACGGTCGAGGAACGGAACGTCCATCAATTCAATATATGCAGTGTAAAGAGTGTGGGGTCACCCATTACTTGCGGTGTGGCAATGCCGCATAGTCTTGTAGGCCGGAATCCTACCCAGGTGGCCGCTAGGGGAGTGGGAGCAAGTCTGCTCTTGACTCTTTCTCAGCAGGCAGAGAAGTCTTTTCCACTCTTTCACCCTCTCGAATCGCTGGCAAGCGGTTTTTCCACCCGGTGGACAGCACATCTCACGGAACCATAGCCCTCTTTGTGAAACATATCGGCTACCTGCTTCAGTCTCAGGACGTCCCTTTTCTCAAGCGCCTCCTCAGGCAAAGCGCCACACCTTTGGGCTCGCTGTCGTTGAAATCCTTTTTCCAGTCTGTACTACCATTCGTCCTCATGCCTCGTCTAGGATGCAATGGAATCATGCGAAGTGACAAAGAAATCCGCAACAAGACTCAAGACCAGACTTGAGCCCCCTCTTGCCCCCACCCTCTGGCGACTGAAACACTGAGGGATCATCGAGCGCAACCCGTATTTTCTGCCTGCCCACGTTTATTTGGCTACGGGTTACAGTGAGCTGCAACGGCATTAGGAGGCCCCAGCATCGGCCTGAGCGGTCATGAAGCTGAGTCCCCGGACTCCAACGGAAGCTTGGAGACAGAGACCCCCTACAAAGGTCAAGCGGTACTGGAGCGCCCCTTTGACTGCCTCCGTAAGACGAGGGGGTTGAGGAAAGCGACCAGAAATCTCCTTGCCGTCCTCTTTTCGAACCTGCGCCTCTCAAAGACTGTCTTTCATCGAAGGATCCGGCCACGATCGGCTTCGAGTAATCCATCTATCAAACAGGCCCGGACAGGGACTCAAGAGCAAGTCTGACCGACCTCCCTTCGGAACCCCGGCCAGCACAAGGGATACCTACTCCTCAAGCTTCATGAGCCGCCTAGCACATTCATCGGCAACTTCACGATCAGGCGATTTACTGCCGGGCATCGTCGCCCAACCTATTTCTTTCACATAATCGCCCCTCTTCCATGAGTTCATTTCTTTCAACTCCTTGAGTCGCTCTTCCTTGTTTGGATCCTCCAGAAACTGTGCGACGCAAATAGGTGCCAGGTAGTCTACAACAGCCCTTTCGGCCATTTGCTCCGCTTTAGCCTGGGCAGAGCCCCTCGTCACCACCCAGCCTGTCGAGAAAATGACAATAAGTAACACAATCCCGCCAACCACCACACCCCACACAAACGGTTTTACATCGGCTTTTCTCATCTTAGTTACCTCCTTCAAATCAAAACGAGAAATACGATCAGTTCCGGACCATCATACACTGGGAGCCGGCTTCGATGGGTGAAATCCGCATCTTCACGTGTTTCCTGACGATCCACAGCGAACCCCTCCAGCTCCGAGCCCAAATCCAGGCCTATGAACAACCCCCTTACCCTCTCTCCGGTTTCCGCGTATCGATCTCCTTCTTTTTCGTTCCACAAGACCAACCCCAAATTGTGGTCACCGTCAACAGACGATGCCCTCCTCCGCTAGGCTTTTGGCATCCTCACATTCATTGCACGCGGCCCTTTAGGCCCTCTCTCCACGTTGAACTCTACGCTATCTCCCTCTTTCAAACCATCAAAATCCGCCCCCTCCAGAGCGGAGCTGTGGAAGAAGACTTCTCCTCCATCTTCTGCACTTATGAACCCGTATCCCCTTCCCCGGAGGAGTTTCTTTACCTCTCCTTTCAAGCCTATCACCTCCTTTCGGTAGAGCCCCGGCAAAGCCGGTTCTCTCCTTTCCATTCGCGGCTTGGACCTTCCCTCGTCCCTGAAACCCGGTCACCCTAAAGGGACTTTCTTCCCCTCCATGGTGATTCTCCTTGCTGATGAGCATCAATCTCATTTGTATAGCCGACGCCCGGATTTCAGCCTCCTTCGTCTGGCCTCAAGCCTTTTTCTCTTTCTCTTGACACTCGGTTTCTCATAGAACCTTCTACGCCTGAGCTCCTTTCGAACACCCTCTGAGTCCATCTTCCTCTTGAGAACCCTGATCGCCTTCTCAATATTCCCTCTGACTTCGACACTGATGACCATGAGGATTCCTTTTTGACGGGGGAACTTGGTAGCAGATCCTCGGTCGGCCCCAGGTAGTAAGCGGGCGTTATGAAACAAGGTGGCCGCATTCGCCGGAAAAACTCACGCCACACAAAAAGCCCCCGAGATCCTTGAAAGTCCCGGGGGCTCATATGCGATCAAACCATCTGGGCTTCTCAAGAAGCCTCCACCTGAATCAAATATATGAAACAACGCCTGAGAAGTCAAGCGCAGATCCCCGTCAAGATCCACCGGGAATAGGGGACGCCTATGATTTTATGCTTTGCTTGTTCTCAATTTGCACTGTCCGATCGACGTATTCCAAAAAGAACGAGAATAGACGCTGCCGGAGCCATCCGTTGCATCGTCATCCGTCATCCCTAATCATGTTCATCGGCTCTGTCCTGGGTCGTGGCAAGGATCCCCAGGCTGTCGCAAATCCTGAAGTCTGCTTTGCTACCGGGCCAATCGTGAACTGGGAATGAGCATGGTTGAGTTGTCACGTCGCATGAAGATTTCCCGGTCAGCGGTGAGTAGGGCATCGTTGAGGGGTGAAAAAATCGCTGTTCAAAGTAACTTTCCGCCTGTGAAGCATGGCTGACAACGTTTTGCATAAAATCATAGGCGTCCCCTAACCTCCCTAACCTCTAACCTCGGACGGCATCCGGTATCACAAATGGGA
>JAFDHF010000096.1 GCA_019308905.1 Deltaproteobacteria bacterium | reverse complement strand
GAGAATCGAGTTTTCTCGTGGGGACAGGGGTCCGGGTACGTCCGTGCAGAAAGAGCTTGATTCGGCGGGTGATGTGTACCGGATCTATAGACCACGCGGAGACTGGTCGAACCAGACGTTCCGGGGTTTTGCAGCACGCAATGAGGCGGGAACAAGACCGTGGTTGGTCGAAAGGGTCCTCGATAGCTTGTGGATCCCCATTGTCCCCGACCCTGAGACATTCGATATGCTTATAATATGCGGCTTGTTTGTCGATGGTAAAGGTGATGGCGGTCGAGACCGGGTTGGGGGATGGCAGGGATTCGAGGGTGTTTTTGTTTGATTGTTTTCCCGGGTTCCCTGAAAAATGGAGGTTCCGGCATTGGAGCTTTTGGGCCCCGGCGGCCGCCCGCACAGGGGGAGGTCGTGGGTTGAAGGAAGGGGCTTGTTGGAGGCAGCCTTCTCCTGTGGGAAGTGGGAGCAAGCCGTAATGAGGAGCGCTCCGCGATGATGAGAAGCGATTTCGAAATCCAGAAGGAGGTGCGCCGCGAACTGAGCCGGACTTCGGCAGATTTGGAAAAGATTCAGTTCAGCGTCACCCGGGGCGTGGTCTATCTTGCAGGAGAGTTCCGGGTTCAAACCCCGTTGCGGAACCTCACAAGGCAAAAACGGTTCGAGGTTCTCGTCGGCACCCTGATCGGCCTGGAAAAGCGACTGGCACTTATTCGTGAGGTTGTGGATATTTGCTTTAATTTCACAAACGTTCAAAAGAAGGGGGGGTTCTGGCGTCTCACATAGGCTGGGTTCGGGTTTTCCTTTGCTTCTGACGTGGGCCTGGGGGCTTGTACCTCTGGCTCAACCCTTGTTTCACCTCTCAGAACCCCGATCCACCAGCACGGATCATAACTTGACCGGCGCGGCGCTATGGTCCTCGGGCAAGAGCCTGATGGGTGAGCCCGCCTTTTCATCTCTCGGCATCGGCCTCAGAATCCCAACCACTGCCTTACCTGATGCTTGAGCTCACCCTTAAACCGGTCTTGTGGTCCTTCACTCGTGATTCTGCCAAGACTCATAACATAGATGTAGCTTGACAATTTGATTAGCTGACGCACATTATGGTCAATCAAGAATACCGTCATTCCCCCGTGCAAAAACCCCACTATCCTTTCGTACATCTCCATGGCAAACTTCGGGGCAAGTCCAACGGTGGGTTCGTCAACAAACAGGAGCCTGGGCTTCACCATCATCACCTTGGCGCATTCCAGCATCTTTTGCTGCCCTCCGCTCAGATCACCTGCTTTCTTTTTCCTTTTGTCGCGGAGGTCGGGGAATTGATCAAAGACCTCTTCCATTCGTCCTCTCACCTGCAGCCGGCTCAATTGAAGTGGCCTCGTAGGGATAGATAGATTATCTTCAACGGAGAGGTAGGGGAATAGACTGGAATCCTGGGGAAGGTACCATATACCTTTGTGGATGAGCATGTAAGGCTCGGCATTGGTGATATCCTCACCCTCGAGGAGGATGCGTCCCCGTTTGGGCTTCAGGAAGCCATATATGCCCTTCACAAAGGTTGTTTTCCCGGCCCCGTTGAGTCCGATCATTCCCGTAATCGTAGATGCGGCTATCCTTACCGATACATCATGGAGGATGTCGATATCTTCTGAGTAACCCAGTGTTACGTTGTCCACTTCGAGCAGGGTTTCCATACCTCAACCTTCCTCTGCAATGCCCCCGAGATACGCCTCGGCCACTTCATCCTTCTTGACCACCTCTTCAGTCGGCCCGTCAGCGATGATTCTGCCCGCATTGAGCACGATCAGCCTGGGGCAGGAGGCGACCACAGAAGGGATGTCATGGCTGACGAGCAAAAGGGTTCCCCCCTGCTCGTAATGGGCCCTCATGAATCCCTCGAGGATACTCTTGAGTTCGGGGTGGATCGAGGCAAACGGCTCGTCGAGAAGGACCAATTTAGGATTCGCCATAAAGCAGGTGCCGAATTCCAGGATCTTCCTCTGACCGCCCGAAAGATTTCCAGCATCCTCGTGGGTCATAGAATCCAGGGAAAGCCGGGTCAGAATCATCCTCGCCCTGTCAAGGATATCCCGAGCCGGAATTCGACCGACCGCATAGCCGACAGTCAACATATTCTCCAGCACTGACATCCTGGGGAAGATACGGGTGGCCTGGAACATGCGGGTGACCCCCTTCTTGGCGACCTGATTAGGACTCAGGCCATCGATCCGGTCTCCATCCAGGTAGATGCTTCCCCGGTTGGGCGGGTAGTATCCGTTGATGATGTTCAAGAAAGTGGTCTTCCCGGAGGCATTAGGCCCTATCAGACCGATAAGCTCTCCTTCGTCCATGCCGAAGGAGACGTCTCTCAGGGCTTGGAGACCTCCAAAACCCTTGGAAACCCCCTCGACTTCCAACAGCCTCCGGCCCTTACCCATTGTATATCCGCCTTTCCAAGATGTTCTTGAACGAACCGTACAGGCCGGCTCTCCAGAATCTTATGACGATTATGATCAGGAAGGCAAAGATGACCATATGCTGAACCCCGAATTCACGGACATACTCGGACAGGGGCTCCAAGATGAGACCACCGACGAGGGGACCCGCCAGAGTGCCCATACCCCCGATGACAGCCATGCCGATTATGAGTCCCGATTGCATGACCAACCCCATCTCCGGGCTGGCCAATCCGATAAAATGGACGAAGAGCCCTCCGGCCAGTCCGCATATGACACTGCTCAGTGCAAAACCGAAAGTCTTCCACCAAACCACATTCACACCTCGCCCGCTGGCTGCCACCTCGTCGTCACGGATACTCTGCAGGTATAGGCCGACTCTCGATTTGATCAGAAGATACACGAGGAGTTGAACAAGGACAATAACCAGCAGGAACGTGTAGTAGTAGTATAGATGGCTTCGTTCGCCACCATAGAGTCTCGGGACACTCAATCCCAGGTCGCCCCGTGTGATATCATAGGAAAATCTGATAATGCTTCTCACGATTTCCGCGAATGCAAGTGTGGTGAGGGCGAGGTAAGGGCCTCTCAGGCGCAGGCATATGCGACCAAGAAGGAGCCCTATGATACCAGTCGATACCACTGACATAAGGATTCCAAGATAAGGCGGCCAGTTCCAATAGTGCCCTAACAGCGCAGAAGTATACATACCGATCAGGCAAAAGGCCGCCGGGGCGATGGAGAACTGACCCGTATAGCCTCCGAGAAGGTTCCATCCTATAGCTGCCAACGCGTAATACAAAGCCACAACCAGAACGCCCCGCCAATAGGCGGAGACCACGAAAATCGGAAATACGGCAACGATCAATAGAATCGTTGAAGAAAGAATCAGGTCGAGAGCCCGCTTCTCCTCGACAAAACGCCTGCCTTTTTCCCAGTAAGGTTTGAGTTGTGTTCCTATATTCATACTTCTCTTGCCTTTTCCCCAAAAATCCCTTGTGGTCTGAGAAGGAGCACCAGGATCAAAATAACAAATCCAAAGGTGTCGCGGTAACTGTAGGATATGTAGACCGCTCCGAATTGTTCCAACACCCCGAGCAGATATGCCCCCAAGATGCTCCCAGGCACCGACCCCATTCCTCCCAAGACGACGATCACAAAGGATTTGATGGCAGGGAGTGCACCCACAAAGGGTTCGGCAGAGAAGATCGGACATAGGAGGGCTCCGGAAAGCCCTGCCAGAGTCCCCGAGATGCCGAATACGATCATACTGACTCGGCTCGAGTTGATACCTGCGATCGATGCCCCAAAACGGTTCTGTGAAACCGCTTGAATTACCTTCCCCGAGGGTGCGAAACGAAGAAACAGATAGGCCGCTATCAGGACCCCGGCCCCGATACCAAAGGCTATGATACGATGAGCACTCATCATTACCATGTGTCCCAGCGTGACCCTCTCTCTCAATGGAACCAAGCCGGGTCCGCTGATCGGGTAAGGCCCAAATATCTGGTTGGCAAGGTTCATTAGAAAAAGAGACAGCCCGAATGTAACAATAATAGCGTATTCATCCCTCATGGCCCCCCATTCCGTGTATTTTTCGTACAGCGGCCGCATGAGGACGCGTTCCACCGCGACCCCTACAATCATCCCGATAACGATTACGGGGAAGAGCACCAGGAACGGAGATATCCCGAGTTTCAGGGCGATCAGTGCATATGCATAGGCCCCTATCATAAAGAATTCACCATGGGCAAAGTTGACGACCTTAAGAATCCCGAAGATCAGGGAGAGGCCGAGAGCGAGCAGGGCGTAAAAGGTACCCATCATGATCCCGGTTATGAGAATATCCATAACGGCGAAATCTCCTGAATTGCGGGTTTGATTCAAGAGGTCCCCGGCCCTGTATGGCCGGGGACCTCCGTACACGCGTGATCGATACTTTACGGCTTTAGTGGCTTGGCGGTCTCCTGTGCAGGCGGAAAGACGATAGGAGCCTTGGCAAGCGGCTGATCAACTTCGGTAAACTGTATGATCGCGTAGGGCACATCAACCCATTGTTGGAAGAAGGGCCCCCGCTCCATGCAGAAGGTGATCCTGCCCCGGGTTCCTACAACGTCGGTCTTTCTCAGAGCCCTGATGATGGCGTCAGGCTCAACCGTCCCCGCACGCTCTATGGCTTTTGCAACGACCCACACCGCATCAAACCCCTGGAAGACCACCCTGCTCGCTTCTCTTCCCGTTCTCTTCATATGTCGTCTTCTGACCTCCTTTCCGAGGTCGGTCAGTTTCATCGCCGGATGGAAGAGAGCGATTCCAGTCAAGTATCTTCCCGCCTCCCTCACGTTGTCCCAGAAGTCTGGAAGTTCCGCCAGAGCATCCAGATCCAACATCCAGGTCTTGGAGCTAGGGGCGACGCCGTATTCATAGAGTTGGTTGATGACGATGTATCCGGCAGGTGGATCCATTATCGGCACCACAACGTCGGGAGGATTCTTCGTGAGGCTGAGGATTGCAGGCGTGAAATCTTTGGCCTCTCGGTCAAGGACCTTATAGGTGCAATCTATCCCGGGAGCTATCTTCTCCAAATGCTTCTTGAAACCGCGGGCCAGCCCAATACCGAAATCAGTGTTCTCGGGGAGGACGACGACTCTCTTGACGCCCAGGGACTTGACGAATTCAGCCCCTCCAACAGCTATTCGGGAATTGTTCACCGACGTGTTGAACCATTCATCATATCCCTTCTCCCGTATCGCATCAGCCCAGCAATTGACATTCACGTAAGGGATATGATACTCATGGGCCACGTCTGCCATGGCCATACATACCGAGCTGTGATTGCCTCCCACAATCACCGGCACTTTATCCTTGACGAGGAGCCTTTCGGTGGCGGCCCGTCCCTTCTCCGGTATGCCCATGGAATCCTGAAACCTGACTTCCACTGGTCTGCCGAGAATCCCTCCCTGCTCGTTGAGCATCTTGACAGCCAGTTCGATTCCTGCAGTGGCTTCACTGCCTTGAGCAATCGACCCGGGAGGAGACGAAGGCTCCACCGACCCGATTATGATGGGTTCTCCAGCATTCCCAATTCCCGCTGCAGCCAAGATCCCTACAACAAACGCCAAAACTGTTATGGAACGCAGTCTGGTCATTTCTGGTTACCTCCTTTACGCCGATTTGGTCATGGACTGATCGATCCTCACTCGACCTCTAACATCGATCACCTCCTCCCGTGATTCGGGAGCCGCCCCTTGTCGGGCTTCTGGAAGTCGAGACTTCCCCCTTAGCCCCCTCTCGAAGAGATACTTGAAACTGCAGAGAACTTGCCGACCAGGCTCACGACTCTTCGTCTCCTTTTTCGAGCACTTTGACTTTCCCACGGCCCAAAATACTAAAGCCCCCGAGGAGGTAGAAACCGCCTCGGAGGCCCTGCATCGGCACCTTCTGCAGCCCTTTGCTCATAACTCACCCCAGGTGTTGCGAGCCATGCAGTCTGTTGGGCATCAGCTACATGATCTGTCTATCACACGTGATTTGGAAATGCAACTAGCAAAAGAAGAAGGGGACGTAGGTTCTTAAGCAACTTACTCGGTGCGCTGTGGGCGGGCTTCTCCATTCGTGCGAGTTCCTGTCGGCTTTGGCCTCGGGCCCTGGCCGGACCATCAAAAGGAGGTAAAATCCCTATGGCGTTCTGACTGGTGTCACTTGGAGGGGTGGAATGAGGGATTACCAGTCGAAGGGGGTCAGACCTTGGGAACTGAGTTCTGTCGTGATTTCGCACGTGATAGATTCTCTGATCGTATGCTCCCGAAATTCTTTCAAAGAGGCTGAATTGCAGGGCGGGTGAAGGGGATTGGAGACGGTCGGTGTCGTTGTTGTCAAGACTCGACCGGATTTTCGATCCCTTTTCCGAACTCTCCAACATCCCACTGAAGGGGATCTTTGCCTTGGGAAAAGAGGGAGCAGGGCAGCAGAATTGGCCGATGGAACTGGTATGGGTACTTAAGAGCTTTCACCCCTCACCAGGCCAGGGGGGGCATAAGGGTGCATTCTAAATGGCAGAAAAGGAACCGCCGTCACCCCGAGAGCCCCGGTCTCTTGAGGTTCGCGCATCCTGGGAGGACGTGGAGGTGGGTGGAAATCTACTGGGCCAGGTGGAGATCCCCTCCGTGCCCGCACCCTGCCCAAGGGGCTGGGAAACTTCCCCTTCTGGTGTGGTCATGAGATGCAAAAAAGCCATGGAACAGATCTACCATCTGGCTCCAGGGCTGGCCATGGATCTATTTGTTGGCGAGTGGGACACCAAAAAGGCAGACTGATCGCTTTTCCCCCAACTTCCCTCTACCTTTGGGCTTTCCTCAAATTTCTACGTTTCATTAGCCCCTCATGAAATCGGCGTCCTGTTTTCACCCAGGGGTACTCTTACCTTTCCTCCCCTCCTGGGATCATTCCTGTCATTTGATAGGGTTCGACTTTGGGGTACTGGCCGGGACCGCCTGTCGAAGTATTTCTTGCCATCTCGTCCCCGGTTATGTTTGGAGACAGCCTGGAGGTTAGGGATGTTGCCATGCCACACGGGATCAATACGATTCGTCTTAAGCAGGGATTTCAAGACCCTCAATTCCTGATCGGTCACAAAGGTCATGGCAATGCCTGACCGCCCCATTCTCCCGGTCCTTCCCGTCCTGTTCGTGTAGGATTCCAGGCCGGAAGGATAGTCATAATTAATCACATGACTGACATGGCTGAAGTCGAGCCCGCGGCTGGCAAGGTCCGTGGCAACCATGAAGGTAATCTCATTTCGGCGAAAACGCTCGAAGATCGATGTCCGCCTCGATTGCTCCAGACCTCCGTGGATATACCCTACCGACTTAAACTTTGATCTCAACCCCCTTATCAGTTTCTCGCCGCGATGTCGCGAATTGCAAAAGATGATCGCCTGGGAGATCCTCTCCCCTCTTAGGTATTCGATCAGTGTATTGAGCCGATCACGTCGCCCCGTATACTGAAAATGGTGAATAAGACTCTGCGGAGCCACCTGTTCCTTATTCAATTCTACTCTGACGGGTTCTTTCAGATAGGCCCTGGCCAATCGATCGATCTCCTCGGGCATCGTCGCTGCAAAAAACAATGTCTGGTGCTTGTGGATCAGGCAGGACATGATGAAGTCTATATCTTCGATAAAACCCATCTTCAGCATCTCGTCCGCTTCATCCAGAACCAGCGTGCGAACACAAGAGAGGTCAATCGATGCGGTATGATATAGGAAATCGATCAATCGTCCAGGTGTTGCGACGAGGATATGGACCCTGTCCGCCAATTTTGCTTTTTGAATCTCCATCGAAAACCCGCCAAAGATGGCAAAGGGGACGGCATCCGTAAATCTCGAAATTCTATCTATCTCTTCCACATATTGAAGTGCGAGTTCACGGGTAGGAACCAGGATTAGGGCCTGGATGGCATTGACCGAAGGATCGATCATCTTGACCAGCGGAATACCGCAGGCGGCCGTTTTGCCTGAGCCGGTCTCTGCCCGGGCCAAAAGATCCCTGCCGGTCAGGATAGGAGAGAGGGTCTTTTCCTGGATGTGTGTCAAATCTTGATAACCCATGTTGGTCAAGGCCTTCAGAATCTCCGGCCCTAAATCTAATTCTGAAAATTTCATCGTCAACCCTCAAATAACTCGGTCGATATCAAACAGAGCTATCTTTTTCAATTTTTCCGCCAAACCTATGATTTCCTCGATCTTACACGACCCTTCGCAATGACGAGGGCCTTTGAAAATCAGCTTTGCAAATCGGTAACAAAAAGCCCGTAAAGAAGTTGTGTAGAGTTCTTTACGGGCTTTCGTCTTACTGCCAAGAGTACTCCATCCAACTAATGAACTATACAATACTCTTCACGTAAAAGCAAGAACCACAGATCAATTCCCCGCTGCACCCTGGTCAAGTCCTATCTTTGCTGTAGATCTGGTCTGGGGCTGATGGGCTTATGACCAATGGTTCGTGCATTCTTTGAGCTCCTTTGTGGAGTTCATCATGGAGTCCTTCAAGCTGGTGGCGCTCGGGTTCGGTGATCCTGACGCCTCTCCGCCCTTCAGATGCTCGGATAAGGGATGCAAACATCTGTTTGAGGAACGGTCTCTCTCCGAAGAGGGTCGGTGCCCCCTTGGTGCGGCTCGGGTCCTCCTCAAAGAGTCGGTCAAGCAGGTTGCTAGTTCCGATTTGGTGGAGTTACCCCTTGGTGGCTCACGACATGGCAGCAAAGACGCTGATAACTCTCTGATAGGTGGGAGTCGATGCTTGTTTTGGCCTTTTTGGGGAGCGCAGACCGACGCCTGCCCCCGGGCAGAGCCCTCTGGTCCAAAGTGGACCGCTCCCTGGTCTATTCTATAACAGCCCGGATTCCCTTGAACGGAGTGGATCTGCCGGGATCGTTCGGCCTTTTCCGCCCTTGCCATGCCGGGAACCAGGTCCGTTTCAACCCACCAGG
>JAFDHF010000095.1 GCA_019308905.1 Deltaproteobacteria bacterium | reverse complement strand
TCGTTATCGCACTCGTCAACGTCGTCTTACCATGATCCACATGCCCTATCGTCCCTATGTTGATGTGGGGCTTGCTCCGCACAAACTTCGCCTTCGCCATTGGAAATCCTCCTTGTCAAACGCCCTCTCCAGGGCTGATATCTCCTCTATGCTTTCATCGACATGACCACCCGGTCCACTCCACTCGGGACCGGGCTGTAACGGGAAAACCGCATCGTAAAGGTTGCCCTGCCCTGGGTCTTCGATCTGAGGTCTGTGGCGTAACCGAACATCTCGGCCAGAGGAGCCTCAGAGACCAACACGTGTGTCCCGGGCCTCGAATCGATACGAAGGATGTTAGCTCTCCTGGTGTTGAGATCCCCTATCACTTCTCCCAGGAACGCCTCGGGAACGATGACCTCCACCGACATAATGGGCTCGAGCACAACAGGAGCCGCTCGCCTGGCGGCCTCCTTGAATCCGAGAGAAGCGGCGATCTTGAATGCCATCTCCGAGGAATCGACCTCGTGGTACGATCCGTCGAGCAGAACCACCTCCACATCCACCACAGGATAGCCGGCCACTATCCCTTTTCCCATGGCCTCGAGAACACCCTTTTGGACGGCTGGAACAAACTGGTTCGGTACCCTGCCGCCCACGACGGCGCTCCTGAACCGTAACCCCTCTCCAGGGGTTCCAGGGCCGACGCGGAGTCGAACATGGCCGTACTGTCCATGACCTCCGGTCTGTTTCACGAACCTCCCCTCGCCCTCTGCAGGGCGGGTCACGGTCTCACGATAGGCCACCCTCGGCTTTCCCACTCTGGCTCCGACCTTGAACTCCCGCTGAAGACGGGCAAGGAGAACCTCCAAATGGAGTTCACCCATTCCGGCGAGGATCGTCTCTCCGGTCTCCTCATTGGTCTTCACCTGGAAAGAGAGGTCCTCCATGGCCAGTCGCTGCAAGGCCCGGCCCAGCTTCTCCCTCTCCTCCCTGGAACGGGGCTCCACTGCGACCGAGATCACAGGCGCAGGCGCCTGGATGGACTCGAGCACGATGGGATAGGCCTCATCGCAAATGGTATCCCCGGTCCTGGTGTACTTGAGCCCCACGGCTGCAAAGATATCACCTGAGTGGACCTCCTCGATCTCTTCCCTTTGGTTTGCATGGATCTTCAGGAGGCGCCCGAGTCGCTCAGCCTTCTGCTTGCTCGCATTGAAGACGTAGGACCCCCTGCAAGCCTTCCCCGAATAGACCCGGAAATAGGTCAGGGTCCCCACATAGGGGTCCGCCATGATCTTGAAGGCGAGGGCCGTGAAGGGCTGATCATCCCCGGCCCGCCTTCTCTCCTCCTCTCCTCGAAGGTTCCTTCCCACCACCGGAGGGATATCCTTTGGTGAGGGGAGATAGTCGACAATGGCGTCGAGAAGGGGCTGTACCCCTTTGTTCTTGAACGCCGAACCGCATAGTACGGGCACGACCTCCCTGTTGAGGGTGGCACGGCGCACGGCCTTCTTGATCTCAAGGACCGGAATCTCCCTGCCCTCGATATAGGCCTCCAGCAGGGCTTCGCTCTGATCTGCCACCGTCTCCAGGATATGCTCCCTGTATCGGTCAGCGGTCCGGCGAGAAGTATCCGGGATCTCTATCTGTCTGTAACGGGCCCCCAGGGTGCTCTCCTCGTACACCCAGGCCCTCATCGTGATTAGATCAACCACGCCCTCCAGTTCTTCTCCTTCTCCCAGGGGAATCTGTATCGGCAGAGGTCTGGCGTGAAGCTTCACCACCATGGAATCGACGCTCCCAAAAAAATCCGCCCCCGGGCGGTCCATCTTATTGATAAAGGCAAGCCTCGGTATACCGAACTTGTCGGCCTGTTTCCACACGGTCTCTGACTGAGGCTCCACCCCTGCCACACCGTCAAAGATGGCAACAGCCCCGTCCAGCACCCTCAAAGATCGCTCCACCTCGATGGTGAAATCCACATGGCCCGGAGTATCGATGATATTGATCCTATGCCCTTTCCAGAAGCAGGTCGTTGCAGCGGAGGTGATGGTGATTCCCCTCTCCTGCTCCTGCTCCATCCAATCCATGACAGCCGAGCCCTCATCGACTTCCCCCATCCGATAGGTCACTCCCGTGTAATAGAGAATCCGCTCGGTGGTTGTGGTCTTGCCCGCATCGATGTGGGCCATCATTCCGATATTTCTTATCTTCTCAAGAGCGATCATCCGTACCAAAGCGATCATCCCCAACAGGAGCCACCAAAATGGAAAAGCATAAAAAAAAGGACTATCAGGCACACTGAGCCTTCTCAACTCGTTCACCTTTCCAGATGAAAGACCGATCGGTTTTACCAACGATAGTGTGCGAAGGCCTTGTTGGCTTCGGCCATCTTGTGGGTATCTTCCCTCTTCTTGACCGCAGCTCCCCGGTGACTGGCAGCATCGAGCAGCTCTGATGCGAGGCGCTCCTGCATTGTCTTTTCTCCCCGTTGCCGCGCGTAACCAATGAGCCATCGCATGGCCAGAGCCAGCTTTCTCTCGGGTCGCACCTCCACAGGAACCTGGTAAGTGGAACCACCCACTCGGCGAGACTTTACCTCGATTGCAGGCATCACATTCTTGATGGCCCTTTTGAAGACTTCGAGAGGATCTTGATTGGTTCTTTCCTGAATATAGTCGAATGAACCATAACAAATGCGTTCGGCCACGCTCTTCTTGCCCTTCATCATCAACCCGTTGATGAACTTGGCAACCATCTTGTCGTGGTATTTCGGATCAGGAATAATCGGCCTTTTCGGAACCTCTCTTCTTCTCGGCACCTCTGAAACCTCTCCCTGCACCTGCAAAAAAAAAGGCCCTGGCTACTTCGGCCTTTTTGTTCCATATTTCGATCGTCCCTGCCTGCGGTCCTGAACCCCCATCGAATCCAGAGTACCCCGAATAATATGATATCTTACACCCGGAAGGTCTTTGACACGTCCCCCCCGGATGAGAACTACCGAGTGCTCCTGCAGGTTGTGGCCCACTCCAGGGATATACGTGGTCACTTCGATTCCGTTGGTAAGACGAACCCTGGCGACTTTTCTCAGAGCGGAATTGGGCTTCTTGGGCGTGGAGGTATAGACCCGGACACAGACCCCCCTCTTCTGGGGGCACTCCCTCAGGGCGGGTGCCCCGGTCTTTTTCTTTACTGCCACACGGGAATGGCGCAACAGTTGGTTGATTGTAGGCATTCAACACACCCCGATCTTTGAAAAAAACACAATTTCTAGATTAATAAGAATAAATGATTTTGTCAAGACTGGCCCTTCTCGTCCCCTCTCTCCCGATCCAAGGACCTCTTTCGGTCTCCCGGCTCAAAGAAGGGGCGTCTCCTCCATTCAAAAGGGCCTTCACCCATTCCGACTTTAAAAGGCGGATAATCTTATTACCAGAAATCGGTTTGCATGTCAAGGAGGCTGGTACGAAAATTTACGGGGCCCTCAAGGCATGGTCTTCCCCGGGTCCACAAGGTCCACGGGTGATCAGGAAATGCAGAATGCGGCCGTCGCCACTGCTCGAGATCTCGAGGCAGATCACCCGACCCGAAACTGTAATAAATCTGTGATTTCCATTAGTTATCACGCCTGCCCAACACCGTTTCTGGGGGACGATGAAGATTTTGTCGATTCTGCCCCTTGACACCCATAGGATATTGAGGTACCAGTAGCATCTATACGGGAGCAGAGACTCACCGGTTCTTATCGTGTTCTTGTCGTGGCGTAGCACCGAGGCCGGGGGGTGTCTGTGTTTCCTTTTTTGGGGGCAGCGGTGAAGCTGATCGTTCTGTTCGTCGGCGTGGTTCTGGTCAACAACTTCGTCCTGGCCCGGTTTCTCGGCATCTGTCCCTTTCTGGGTGTCTCCAGGCGGACTGAAACAGCCCTGGGAATGGGCTTTGCTGTTATCTTCGTCATGACCGTTGCATCGGTTGTGACTTGGGTGATCCATCAGGCCTTTCTCCAACCTTTTGGTATCGAATACCTCCAAACCATCGCCTTCATCCTCGTCATAGCCGCACTGGTCCAGCTCGTTGAGATCGTGATGCAGAAGATAAGCCCGTTGCTCTATCAGGCTCTGGGCATCTATCTACCTTTGATTACAACAAACTGTGCCGTTCTGGGGGTTTCGATCCTGAACATCCAGAAAGAGCACGATTTTGTGGAGACCCTGTTTTTCGGCTTCGGCGCCTCCGTGGGGTTTACTCTCGCTCTGGTCCTCTTTTCCGGGCTCAGGGAGCGGATCGCTCTGGCGGATGTACCCGCCGCGTTCAGGGGGACGGCCATTGCCTTGATTACGGCTGGACTTCTCTCTCTTGCCTTTATGGGGTTTTCCGGGTTGGTCAAATAGGAAGAGGGGAGACCGGCCTGCCCCGGGTTGGACGGACCAGCAAGAAGGGCACTGTTTCCTGGCCCGGTCCTGTTTCGGCCCGGGAAACCGCCCGGTACGTTGAAGCCCTCAAACGGGGTTTCCGGCACCTGCCACTGCTGGTATGCATGAGGGATGTTCGAGATTTTGGGCATTTGAGAGCGAGCAATGATTGAGGCGGTTCTCACCTTGAGCGGAATCGGCCTTGTGGCGAGTCTCGGTCTGGGGTTGGCTGCAAGGAAGTTTGCGGTTCGGAGAAATCCTCTGATAGAGAGGGTCGAACAGATCCTCCCAGGAGCCAACTGCGGCGCCTGCGGTACGGCAGGCTGCAGTGCCTTCGCCAAGGCGGTGGTGGAAGGGGAAGCACCTCTCAACGCGTGCGTCCCTGGAGGCCAGGAGGTGGCCCGCCTGATCGCCGAACTCATGGGTGCGGCCGTCCCTTCGACGGAGAGCTACGTGGCAGTGCTCCTCTGCAAGGGCGGCAAAGGGGAGGCACGATCGAAGTTCGAGTATGACGGGGTCAGCGACTGCAGGGCGGCCGTCCTCGTCTCGGGTGGAGACAAGGGCTGTGCTTACGGTTGCCTGGGATTGGGAACGTGCGAGAGGGTCTGTCCCTTTGGTGCCATCCACATGGACGAGGACGGCCTTCCCGTGATCGATAGGGAGACGTGTACAGGATGCGGCGTCTGCGTGAAGAACTGCCCCAAAGGAGTGCTCCTCCTTGCTCCCCGAGAGGCGAGTGTTCATATCAGATGCCACTCCCACGACAAAGGGGCACAGGTCAAGAGGGTCTGCACCGTGGGCTGTATCGGCTGTGGTGCTTGCGTCAGGATCTGCCCCTATGAGGCAATTACCCTCGATGACGGCCTGGCCGTCATGGACTATACCCGGTGCCGGCAGTGCGGGTTGTGCGTCGACTCGTGTCCTACAGGAAACATTACGAGCCTTGTTTCACAAACTCCCAAGGCGCGCATCGATCCTGAAAGGTGCAAGGGACACGCCCTCTGCGAAGCGGCCTGTCCCGTTGATGCCATTTCCGGTGAGCCCGGCAAGACCCGTCTCGTCGATGAGGAGCGCTGTATCGGCTGCAGAATCTGTTGTTCTGTCTGTCCGGTTCATGCCATCGCCATGGTGAACCCGGACTGATCGGAATCCTTTGGTGCTATGTCTAAGGTCTTTCGTTTCAAGGGAGGGGTTCATCCCCGGGACAGGAAGGAACTTTCGAGAGACAAGGCGATCGAACCGGCGCCTCTCCCGGAGCGGCTCGTCGTTCCCCTGTCGCAGCACATCGGAGCCCCGTGCGAGCCCGTGGTATCTCAGGGCGACACCGTCAAGAAGGGGCAGAAGATCGGCGAGGCAAGGGGATTCGTGTCCGTCCCGGTTCATGCCCCGACCTCGGGGAAGGTCATCAAGATCGACAGCTTCCCCCACCCCCTCGGGAAAGACCTCCCGGCCATAGAGATAGAACCCGACGGCCTCGACACATGCGCAGACGGAGCGGGCGGCCAGGAGGACTTCGCCTCCCTCTCTCCGGACGAACTGAGGGCCATTATCCGGGAAAAGGGGATCGTGGGAATGGGTGGAGCCACCTTCCCCACCCATGTAAAGCTCAGCCCCCCGGAAGGCAAGCCCATAGACACGCTCATCATCAACGGGGCCGAGTGCGAACCTTACCTGACGGCCGACTACCGGCTCATGCTGGAAGAACCGGAAAAGGTGATCACCGGCATGAGGATCATGAAGACCATCCTCGGGGTGGAGAGGGCATTCATCGCCATCGAAAAGAACAAACCGGAAGCCATTGACGCCGTGAAAGGAGTTCTCGGGCCGGATTCGAGAGAAGCGACGGTGGTGCCGCTGGAGGTGAAATATCCCCAAGGCGCTGAAAAACAGCTCATAAAGACCATCGTGAACCGGGAGGTCCCGCCTTCCGGAGGGCTTCCCATGGATGTGGGGGTCCTGGTTCAGAACGTTGGGACTGCTGCGGCTGTGGATCAGGCGGTGAGGCTGGGGATTCCTCTCATAGAGAGAGTGGTGACTGTGACCGGCGAAGGCATCCGGGAACCCAAGAACCTGAGGGTCAGGATCGGGACCCCGGTGGGTTCACTCCTGGAGGCCTGCGGGGGGTTCAGGGAAACGCCGGGAAAGCTGGTACTCGGAGGGCCCATGATGGGGATAAGCCAGTACACAACAGAGGTTCCCGTGATCAAGGGAACCTCCGGGGTGCTGGTTCTGCCCCGCTCAAGGGTCAGGCTGGAGGAGGCCCGGACCTGCATCCGATGTGGAACGTGTGTGAGGGTGTGCCCCATGAACCTACTGCCCAACTTCATAGGTACTTTTGCATCCAGGGGCCTCTTCGACCAGGCCGAGAGATACTATGCGTTGGATTGTATCGAATGCGGTTCCTGCGCCTTCTCCTGTCCGGCAAAAATCCCCCTGGTCCACCTCATCAAGTACGCCAAGGCGGAGATTATGGCCAAGAAGAGGAAAAAATAGGAGGCTTTGCCCTCCTTATCTCCATGGGCAGGGCTGGAACAATGAGAATCACAACGGGTTCGTGTCATGAATGATCAACGGTTTGTCGTCTCCGCATCACCCCACCTTCGGAGTGAAGAGTCCGTGCCGAGGATCATGGGATCGGTCCTTATCGCCCTTGCGCCGGCCACGGTTACGGGGATCTATCTGTTCGGATTTCATGCTCTTCTCATCGTCTTGGTATGCACAGGCTCTGCCATGGCCATCGAGGCCCTGACCCAGAAAGCCATGGGTAAGAGAGTGACAATCACCGATTGGAGCGCCGCGGTCACGGGACTCCTCCTGGCGCTCAATCTCCCTCCGGGCTCCCCGTGGTGGATGGCTCTTATCGGTGCCGCCCTTGCAATCGTCCTGGGCAAACAGATATACGGGGGGTTGGGGAACAACCCCTTCAACCCGGCCCTGGTGGCTAGGGTGGTACTGCTCATCTCTTTCCCCGTGCAGATGACCACCTGGTGGAAGCCCACATCCTCCTTTTTCAATGTGGCCGATGCGGTGACTTCAGCCACCCCCCTGGGAGCAATGAAGACCCACCTCATGCTGAAAGGCAGCCTCGAGGGATTCACCATGACAGGGCTGATCGGACCCCTCGTGGGAAACGTGGGAGGGTGTATCGGGGAGGTCTCCGTCATTGCTCTGGCCATAGGGGGGGTCTATCTCCTCGCCCGGAGAGTGATTTCCTGGCATATCCCTGTGGCCTTCCTCGGAACTGTCCTTGTGGCAGCCACGGTGGTGTGGGTTATCAATCCTCACAGGTTCATCAATCCCCTCTTCCACCTTGTGACCGGAGGGCTATTCCTCGGTGCCGTATTCATGGCCACCGATCTGGTGACATCACCGGTAACAGGACCCGGTATGATCCTCTTCGGTGTGGGTTGCGGCCTTATCACCTTTATCATACGGGATTTCGGAGGGTATCCGGAAGGGGTCTCGTTCTCGATTCTTCTGATGAACGCGACAACACCCCTGATCGACCGTCTCACGGCTCCAAAACCCTTTGGATGGGTTGAGTCCAAGGAAACCTAGATTCCCAAGCGGTCGCCCATGGGGGGCTTTTCAAGGGTCACCGAATAATGAAAGAGATTTTGAAACTGATACTGGTTTTAACCACCATCTGCCTGGTATCGGCCCTCGCCCTGTCGCAGGTCTATGAGGCCACCAGGGACCGGATAGCCCACCAGAAGAGGCTAGAAGTGCTGAGGGCGATCCGGGCGGTTCTCCCGGACATCGACAACGAACCGGACAAGGACACGGTGCGGCTTCAGGTCGGCAAGACCGGGAGGGGCGAACCAGAGGAGGTCACATTTTTTCGGGGCAGGCGTGGCGGCAAGCTGACGGGGATCGCCTTTGTGGTCGTCTCCCGCCACGGGTATGGAGGGGATATCGAGATCATGCTCGGTTTGGATCCTGAGGGAGTGATCCTCGGGGTGGAGATCGTGAGCCAGATGGAAACCCCGGGACTGGGGGCCAAGATCGTCAACAAGTCATTCAGGCAGCAGTTTGTGGGCAGGCGACTCGACAACACCCGCTGGGCCGTCAAGAAGGACGGGGGAGAGATCGATCAGATCACAGGGGCGACCATTTCACCCCGGGCCGTGGTCGAAGCGATCCACAGGGGATTGGTCATCTATCAGAAGAATCGGGAAAAGATTCTGGGGGGATGAAAATCGTCGCGGAGCCCCCCTGGAATCTGGACACATGGGAGAAGAGATGGGAGTAACAGCCGAATTCTTCAAGGGACTCTGGAAGGAGAACCCGATCTTCAGGCTCGTCCTCGGCATGTGTCCGACGCTGGCCGTCACAACCGCGGCCATCAACGGAATTGCCATGGGGCTCGCCACGACCTTTGTCCTGGTCTGTTCGAATCTGGTGGTCTCTCTTATCCGGAATGTCATCCCCTCCCGCGTGCGCCTGCCTTCCTTTATCGTGGTCATTGCATCTTTTGTTACCATAGTCGACCTGGTGATGGCGGGATTCTTCTTCCAACTCCACAAGACACTCGGGGTGTTCATCCCGCTGATCGTCGTCAATTGCATCATCCTGGGACGGGCCGAGGCATTTGCCTCCAAGAACCCCGTCGTATCCTCAGTGGCCGACGGGCTTGGAATGGGAATCGGTTTCACCCTCTCTCTGACGGTTTTGGGAAGTGTCCGGGAGATTCTCGGCAACGGTACTCTCTTTTCCGTCCCTCTTCTGGGTGGGTCTTTTCTCCCCTTTTTGGTGATGGTTCTCCCACCCGGGGCCTTTATCGCTCTGGGCTTTCTTCTGGCGGCCATGAACCGGATCGATCAAAGAATCCGGGGCGGGTGAGGCTCACGCCGTGAGTTCAGGAGGGAAGGAACAATGAACCGGATCGATCAAAGAATCCGGGGCGGGTGAGGCTCACGCCGTGAGTTCAGGAGGGAAGGAACAAAGGCGTTTCACTTCAGAATCGAGAAACATCCTTAGAAATCCAGGAATTCGAAAAGAGATTCCTTGAGAAGGGGAGAACGGCCGGCCCGGCAGCGGTTCCGCAACTGAAATTTCAAACACGCCTAAATTTTCAATTTTATAATCTTTTTTCTTCCGAATAATTACCGAGCAGATTCGTATTGGCAGCGGGGCTTGACTTTCCCCCTTTTTCTGGTATAGTAGTTATATAACAGAAAGGGGGGTATGATGTATCGTTCTAAGATGACAAAGGAGGAACGTGAAAATCGTTCCCGGCTGAAGCCCTATGTCAGTTAC